>CAZMGQ010000136.1:0-6305 GCA_964565855.1 uncultured Lentisphaerales bacterium
CATCACAATCAACCTGCGGGGCCCGAGCAGCAATGCCAATCGCTACAACCGCCTCTTTGTTCTGGCTATCAGTGGCGACACGGTCGATGTAAACACGCTGATTATAGTCAAGTAATATGACCTGCAACGTCGAGGCTGAGCAGGCTGAGCGGGTCATCATCGTCTTCTGCTGCAGCATACTCTTCTGCCAGGGCAATGCCCGGCACCCAGACGATGTCTGAGCCGCAGCAGATGACGGGGATTCGCTGCCGCTGATCGCGCGGGATCTTACGGTCGATCAGCAACCGTGCCAGTTTGCGGCTTCCGGCTCCACCATGCGGACGCAGACTGTCTCCCGGCTGAGGCGGACGCAGAGTCAGCTTGCGCCCGGCCAGCTTGTGTGCCGCAACAGTCACACCCTGCGGAACAGCAAAGGGATCCCCACGGCGGAACTTGACCAGTTCTACCGCCGGTGAAATCGTAACGGCCAGGCCCCAGCCTGCAGCCCGGGTTGTCCCCTCTGCGGCAAGCTCAACTAACGGCAAAGTGGCCGTTTCCTCTGCCGCTTCGGCCCTGAACAGACTCAGGTTTTCGTAAACCCGGCGCGCCGTGAAGAGACTCCCGAGCGGCATTTCACTGGTGCCATGTGCTGGCTCGCCGATGAGCCTGATCAGTCGTTCGACCAGATCGGCGGTCTGATGAGCCGCCGGCAGGCCAGCCTCCTGCAGCCACAGAAGCAGGGTACGACGCAGCAGCGGCAGCGGCAGCTCGCGCATTTTGCCACAGTCCAGCGTATGTAATGCTTTGTCCTGCCCGACTTTTACCCGCTGCAGGGTTGCCGCTGTCTCGTCTGCCAGCCAGGCCTGTTCTTCCTGCATCAGGCTGGCGAATCGACCGATTGCGTCCAGCCCTGCATCTGTAAAAATATCTGCAAAAACCGGGGTCAGCTCTGTCCGTACACGGTTGCGCAAAAACTGTGCATCAAAGTTGCTGGCGTCTTCGCGCCAGGCGATGCCTTCCCGCTGCAGCCAGGCGCGCAGATCATCTCCGCGACAGGCCAGCAAGGGACGCAGATACCAGAGTCCATCGATCAGTGAGCGTGGACTGATACCGCCAATGCCCCGGGGACCGGTACCACGGCCAAGGCGCAGAAAAACGGTTTCGACCTGATCGTCGAGCGTATGTCCGGTACCGATCGCTTCGGCGGCACGATCACGGGCCACCTTCACCAGCGCTTCGTAACGCAGGCGACGGGCTGCCATTTCAATGGATTCGCCAGTCGCCCGGGCGGCGGCGGGCACATCAACATTAACACACTCGAACTCAATCCCCCAGGCGTCTGTCAGCCGGGTAACAAACCCGGCATCGCCGCGACTGCTGTCGCCACGGATGCCATGTTCGACGTGGACAGCGATCAGCTCGATCCCGCGACTCTGCCAAAGCAGGCGCAGACTGTGCAGCAGCGCAACCGAGTCGGCTCCGCCCGAAACGGCAACCACAACCCGGCTGATGCCTGCAGCGATTTGCCAACGGTCGATGGCGGACTGAATTTCGGCCAGCATTTCGTCAGCCTCCACTCAATTGAATTCGCGCCGACGCAGGATCAGTGCACCGAGAAGGTTGAACCCAAGCGGGAGCACCAGACCGGTAAAGCCGACGACGCGGGCAACAGCAGACGGTTTGAGGTGGATACGGTCGCCCAGATTATCGAGAGGAGCGGCTGTTGAAAATGGTTCGAGCGTCCAGGCGACTGCTTTGAGAGCTTTGCCAGCATAGGCGCTGGAGAGTTTATCGCAGGTGTCGTCGGTCGCATGATGATGGTGGTCGCAGCCGCCATAATCATCCAGATTGGTCTGACTGAGCATCCCTACCAGCGTGAGGGCCGAAGCCGTGAAAATGGCGACAGGCAGGGAGAACATCGTACCACTGGCGACACCGATACTGGCCAGGACTGCCAGCAGACTCAGCAGAGCCAGCCCGCCCAACAGCAGATTGCCGGTGAAAGAACCGTGTGGCACCAGCAGTTCGGCACCGTCGGAGGCCCGCACCAGGACAGCCCCGCCCTCCCCTGAATCTTTCATTGCCAGCCGGACAGTCACGACACCATCTTCACCAAGCTCTGCTACCGGCAAACTCTGAACGACATTGCGCCCATCATCGCTGGTTGCCGGGAAGCGGATCACTTCGCGACCGGCGGCATCCAGCAGGCTGCAATCAGCGTCGATTCCACCCGCCATGCCGAAGGTGGAGACCAGTCCGACCTTTATCTGCAACCGGGCGTCGGGACGTGTCCTCCGCCTCTGCCAATCGAACTGCCACTGAAAAGTTTCGCCGGGACTGACCGCCAGATATTCACGTTCGAGCTCGGTGGCGGCCTCCTGCAACAGTGCGTTCAAGTCGGCATCCGGCTCAATCAACCCCTCCTCCTGTGCTCTGGCAATCACTCGATGGGCCTGCTGGGCGACAGAATCGGCCGACGGCAGCAGGCGGCGCGAAGGTTGCAGCAGGTCGGAGGGGAAGTTGCTGAGAGAAATCTGCACCGAAAAGAGCACGATGACCACCAGCAGCAGAACGGTATTGAGAGTCATGAGTCCGAGCCATTTGCCGAGGCAAATCTCGAAAGACCGGACCGGCGAAACCTTGACTCCGGTCAGGGTGGCATCGTCGATTTCGCCGGCGGTGGTGCTGCAGCCGAGCCAGAGGGTGGCGATAGCCAGCAGTACGACCGCGGTTCCCAGAGTCCAGGTCAGCAACATGCGGATTTCGCTGGCGGGGGTGCCGTCGCCCTTCAACGCCCGTGGCAACGCCAGTGCCACTGTCACCAGCAGGATCAGCAGCACCAGCGCAACACGCGAGCGACTTGCCGCCCGCAGTGTATTCCGGGCAATGGCCAGGATGCGCCGGATCATGCCTGTACACCCTTATCCGGCTGATCGTTCTGATCGTTCTTGAGGAAGGCGGCCATGGTGGGGGCTGCGGGGCGTTTCTGCGCCTCGGAAGCACCGGCACGGGTGACGATTTCCAGAAAATACTCTTCGAGCGTCATCACGGGATGATCCACTCCGGGGCGCTTGCCGGTTTTTTCGGCGATCCCGGCACAGACAGCTTCGAGTTCCGCTGCCGAAATTTCGGGCAGAGTCAGCCGCACCTGTTCGCGGTTGGCCAGCAGTTGGTCGAGTCGTCCCTCGGCCTGGAGCTGGCCGCGGTAGAGGATGACAACCCGGTCGCAGACATCCTCGACCTCGCCCAGAAGATGAGACGAGAGCAGGACCGACTTGCCGGCTTGAGCCAGAGTACGGACGATTTCTTTGACATCGTGGCGGCCGATCGGGTCGAGACCGGATGTCGGCTCATCGAGGATCACGATATCGGGATTGTTGAGCAGGGCCTGGGCCAGGCCGACGCGGCGGGCCATGCCTTTGGAGAACTCCCCCACCGGCCGGTGTGTCGCTTCGGCCAGGCCGACCATCTCGAGCAGTTCGGCACTACGCTGGAGCCTGACCGAACGGGGCAGGTTGAAGAGACCGCCATAGAGTTCGAGTGTTTCGTGGGGGGTCAGGTAGCGGTAGAGGTGCGAGAGTTCGGGCAGATAACCGATACGCGCCCGGACAGCCGGATCGTCGGGGGTAGTGCCGAAGATGTCGATACTGCCGGCGGTCGGCTGTAAGAGACCGAGGATCATTTTGATGGCGGTGCTCTTGCCCGAACCATTGGGACCGAGGAGTCCGAGCACTTCGCCACGCTTCAGCGTCATGTCGAGCTGGCTGACAGCCCGAACTTTGGGGCGTTGCCAGAAATCGCGGTAAACCTTGGTCAGCCCACGGGTGGAGAGAACATTGTCGGAGTTGGAGTTCATGATTGCAAATGGTTTTACCCGACGTCGCGGGTACGGAAAGCGGCATAGCCGAGGCTCAGCACCAGGCTGCTCATCGAGAGAGTATAGACGGCGGCGTGGGCCAGATAACGGAGGGGGATGCGTCCCTGACGGGCGAGGGCATCGGCCAGCCAGAAATGCTGTACATCGGGAATCAGAACATAAACCAGCCGGCCGACCAGGGAGCTGCTCTGGCCGAGCCAGCTATCGGCCAGGAAGCCGACAAAGAGCAGCAGGGTACAGATCAGCAGAGTAACGGAAGTCGGCAGGCGCGTGGAGAGAGCGGTGGCCACGGCGGCATAGAGCACCAGCAGCATGAAGATCAGGCCGGCTGCCGGCAGCAGGCGCAGGTTGATTGCGAGGCTGTAGGTTGGTAGCAGGCTGCCGGTCCGGTCGATGAAACCACAGAGCAGAACCACGAGCGGCAGTCCTGCCAGCAGCGTGAGGGTGGTGGCCAGGCTAAAGCGGATGCCACGCCGGAAGTTGAGCAGCGCACCGAGTGCGAGCGCCAGAATGGTAACTATGATAGTGCCCAGACCGGCATAGCGGTCGATGATCGAGCCGATGAAGTGCGGTGTTTCGATAGTGTGTTCGGCGGTACGCTCGGCCAGCAGTGTGGCCGCCGTACTGATGGTGCAGAAGATTGCCAGTCCGGCAACCACGCCCAGCCATTTGCCGATCAGAAACGTGAGGCGTCCGACCGGCTTGGCGAGGGTGGTGGCGGCGGTACCGCTGCGCAACTCTTCGGCCAGGGTGGAGCCGGAAGTGAAACCGGTGATGAAGAGACCGAAAACCAGCATGAAGGCCAGGCCGCCGTCGCGCGCCATACGTCCTTCTTCGCCGAAAGAGTGGAGCTGCAAAAAGGGCTGCAGGATGGTTGCCGTCACACAGGTGAGAGTGAGCAGCAGGCAGATCGGCTGCTGCAACCCCTCGAGTGCAGTCATGCGGCCAATCAGCAGGAGTTGGCGGAGCGCGCGTCGCATGGTGTGCCGTGGCTCCTCAGGGCGCAGCTTCGGACTGCCGGGGTGGTGTGCTGACCGTGGCAGTCAGTTCCGATTTCTGTTTCATGACCCAGACGGCAAAAAAGATGGCACCGGCCAGGGCGACAACGGCAAGAAGAATACCCAGGATACGCCAGGCAGACTTGCTGGTAGCCAGTTCGCCCGTAACCAGCACGGCTTTGGTGGACTGGGTGCGCAAGTCTCCGGTGGGGCTGCGAACGACGGGACTGCTGCGGCGGGCGGCATTGCGCGAGATGGCCCGGAAACGTGCCGTACCACTGGCAGGCGCACCGCCAAACCGCCGGGCGGCAAAATCAGAAACATCCAGCGGACCGCCCAGAATATCCAGCAGCCGGCGCAGATCAGCCGCCAGCGAGCCGTAGGTGGGATGTCGCAGACCGGGCTCGACAGCCATCATGCGTGAGATCAGGGCCTCGGCCTCGGGCGGAAGATCGGGACGCAACGAACGCAGCGGCTCCGGCTTGGTCGAAAGCCGCGCCATCATGACATCCTTGGGATTATCACCGGTGAAGGGTGTTTTACCGGTCAGGGCGTGATACATCGTAGCGCCCAGACTGTACATGTCGGACCGGATCGTGGCGGGTTTGCGCCGCAATCTTTCCGGCGCGACATAGTAAGGAGAGCCCCAGACAATCTTGCCGGCGGCAGCACTGCCGGTACCGGCCGCGCCGGAAAGGCCGAAGTCCACCAGCTTGGCACCGCCTTTGGGTGCGATCATGATGTTTTCGGGCTTGATATCGCTGTGCAAAAGATTGCGCTCGGACGCCTGGGCCAGGCCATCGACCAGTTGGAGTGCAGTCCCGAAGAGGAAACGCGCATCCATCGGCTCGTCCGGCGTCATGAATTCGTCGAGCTGGTGACCGCGCACCAGTTCCATCACCAGGAAGGGCTGCTGTTTGTGATAGCCGAAATTGTAAACCTGAGCCACATGCGGGTGGTTTAGCTGGGCGGCCGAACGGGCCTCGCTTTCGAGACTGGCCCAGTCGGGCATCGGCTGGCCCTCGGGCGGCAGCATGACCTTGATCGCCACCGCCCGATGCAACATCGGGTCCCAGGCGCCGTAAACCGAGCCCATGCCACCGCGGCCCAAGTGCCGCATCAGCAGAAACTCGCCCACGCGCACGGGTATGTAGAGCGGATACTCGCAGTTGGCGCAGGGCTGCCTGGTGAGAGGTTGGATCGTGGTTGTATCGAGGCGTGTGTTGCACTTCGAACAACGTACGGCTCGCACCCGATCCGCCTGGAATCCATTTAGATCAACAATCGCATCCATGTCATTAGTGTCGCCCAAAACGGCAGTAACGTCAACTCAAAGAAGAGTTTTCGCTTTTTTTGCCTTTTTTGCAACGATTTTCCTGCTAACTGTCAGACGAAAACTAGGGCTGTTTCATCTGTTTTAGGCAGAATGGAATTGTTTGGTCGTGGTGACG
>CAZMGQ010000137.1:0-6267 GCA_964565855.1 uncultured Lentisphaerales bacterium
CGCGCCGCCAATATGTTTTCGGCGGTTTCGGAGAAACACGCCCTACCTTTCGGATGTAAAATATCTCACACGAAGGCACAAAGGCACGAAGGAAAGGGCCTTTTGGGAGGGACGACTGTCACGTCGTCCTGGTGGGCAAGGTGACACTTGCCCCTCCCGAAATAAAAACCGCGGAAAGCGCGAAAAACGCAGAAAGGGTAGGGCGCCGCTCTCCGAGCGCGCCGCCAATATGTTTTCGGCGGTTTCGGAGAAACACGCCCTACCTTTCGGATCTTTAATACCTCACACGAAGGCACAAAGGCACTAAGGAAAGAGCCTTTTGGGAGGGACGACTGTCACGTCTTCCTGGAGGGCGAAGCTGTGCTGAGCCGCAACGCAAGTGTCGCCTGCCGCCCTCCGGCCCTCCCGGGAGACGCCATCTCTGTATGACAGACATTTCTGTCTGTCCATAGCAAGCCCGGAAAATGCCCCTGAAGCCACCTCATCACACAGGCAGGAATGCCTGTGATACATATTTTTCCCTTCGCACCATCCAACACGTCCGATAAGCGCAAACACCCCCTGCCTGCAGGCGTTGTCGAACTCTGCAAGCGTAAAGGGTTGTGCAGATGTGATCAAACCTGCTACTATTTTGAGCCAGACAATGCTGAAGGGACAATCTGTTATTGTCGTGCTTCGCAGATTAAGGAGAGAAAGATGAAAAACAGTATAGTTATCAGTGGTCTGTTGACCTTTTTGCTGATGTTGAGCAGTCCGGCGATCGCCCAGGACATCACCTGGAGCGGCGACGGTGATTCTGACGCCAGTGGTGACTGGAGTGACGGTGACAACTGGGGTGGAGGTGTTGTTCCGACCAACAGCGAACAAGTTATTTTACCATCAGTCAGCAGTGGTCTCAGGACGGTTACTCAAGACACTACCGGTGGTGTTGAAGCGTCTGCAATACGCTTCATTCAGTCGGGATCGGATGGAACAAACAAATTGAGTCTGGCGGGCAACATTAAGCTCCTCACAGGGTCTTACGAGACTGAGACCGAGAATCATGAACACAGTGCATTACGCTGGGAATTCCTGAACGGAGCTACCCGTGACCAGGTAGTAATCGACCTCAACGGGTTTTCAGTTTTCACTCCTAATTCCCCCCGTAGTGCGAGAGGAGGTTCTAACCTTTCGGGTATCATCAATTTTAATGCGCCGGGTTCGTCTATTCATTCGACATATGCTGGGCATTATGGTGCACGAATTTTCGGAAAACTGATCGTAACGGCTGATGGGAGAATCGGACGTGTTAATGGTGGTAGCAATTCCACTGGTAACGCGAACATTTATGTCAATTCCACGGGTGAAATCAGGGTAACGGGGGCTGAATTCAAGCTGGAAATGTACGGCAAGCGTGGCTACGATCGCTCTTTCACTGTCAGCAATAGCGGGCTGATTACGTTTGATAGCGATTCAACCTTGGCAGCGGTTTGGACAGCCTTGTCCGGATCGGGTTCTTACGGCAGTCTCACTTTTCAAAATCAGGCTGCAGGCAGGATCAACCAAGGCGGCAAGTTGCATACCAGAGTTCATTCAAACGAGCAGGAGAATCAGTTTACCTATATCATTCGAAATCTGGGAGAATGGATTGTAGATGGCAATTTGGCGGTCATTACGCGCCTCAATACTTCGTTCAGACCTCAGTATCTTTTCATGCCGGACTTCCTGAACCTTGCGTCCGGCACCTTGCGCGGCAACAGCGAGGAGGACTGTCTGGAGTTTGATGAAGAAGAGGCCGACGGCACGCGTCGCATGCCGATCTTCAACTCCGGCAAGATTGCGCCGGGTGCCGGTTCAGCGGCGGAAGATCTGGCGTCGGTCGGTCTGCTGACCCTGCGCGATATCGACGTGGTGATGGAAGAAACCGGAGTCATCGAACTGGATATCGGCGGAATTAAAGAGGTCGAGATGGACCGGCTGGTGCTGGCCAAGGGGCTCAACGATCCAGCGGTCGATGCCGGTACGTTTGATCTGACAGAGGGTGGCACGCTGCAGCTTGTGACAGCCAACGAGTATGATCACAGTGCATCTTTCCGGCGTCCGGTGATCATAGCCGGTGATGTGACGGGTGAGTTTGCGACGGTCAAACTGGATGGCGAAACCTTTGTCGACAACGAACTGGAGCTGGACAACGGTACCCGCTACGAAGTCGTGTACAAAGCCGATGCTGTCTGGCTCTACTGCTTCGGTACCGACAACCAGACGACGATTCTCGTTTATTGAGCTGACAAACAGGCCGATTTTATGGCATAAATGAGGGGCTGTCAGTTGCCGCCGACTGTCTGTCGTGGTGACTGACTGCTCTTCATGAATTTTATGCTGCGGGGATAACATGTCTAATCTTGCTACCAAATATCTCGGCCTGACGCTCGACAATCCGGTTGTTGCCAGTGCTTCGCCCCTGACTTTCCGCCTCGAGAGCATTCGCGAAATGCAGGATGCCGGTGTCGGGGCAATCGTCATGCGTTCCATCTTTGAGGAACAGATCCGCGATGATGTCTCCTCGATGTATGAGGCACTGGAAGACGATATGAGTCCCCAGGCACTGGCCTATCTGAATGCCGATCTGCCTATGCAGCTCGGGCCGGAACGTTACCTCGACAAGGTGCGCAGCATCCGTCGCGAGGTGCGGGTGCCGCTGATTGCCAGTGTCAACTGCATCAGCCCGGATCAGTGGGTGCCTTTTGCCCGCAGGATTGAGTCCACCGGTGTCGATGCGATAGAACTCAACGTTTATGACATTGCCGATGATCCGTTTGAGACAGGTGCGGCGATCGAGGAGCGACACCTGAAGCTGGTCGAAAACGTCCTGAAGCAGGTCAACATCCCTGTTTCGGTCAAGATCAGTCCCTATTACTCTTCGCCGCTCAACTTTGCCAAACGTCTCGAACGTCTCGGCGTAGCCGGGCTGGTAATCTTCAACCGCTTCTTCCAGCCGGATATCGACATCGACCGGCTGACCCTGCGTAATACACCCAACATTTCGCGGGCCGAATCGATGCGGCTGCCAATGCGCTGGGTTGCGATCCTGCGCAATATCATCGGCTGCAACCTGGCCCTTTCGGGTGGTGTGCATACGGCCGACGGTGCCATCCGCTCGATCCTGGCGGGGGCGGATGTGGTCTGTATGACCTCGGCCCTGATGTTGCGCGGCTGTACCGAGCCGATCCGCGAAATCCGCGAGGGACTCTGCCGCTGGATGGAAGAGCATGGCTACGAAAAACTCGAAGAGTGGCGCGGACTGCTGTCCGACAAGGATTTGACCGACAACCGTGGCTTCGAACGGGCACAGTATGTGCGTCTGTTGTCGGAGCAGCCGAGCTGATGCCGTCGATTCCGCTGCCTGCACCGGACACTCTGCACGACCGAGCCGTCATCCTGCGGAGTTTGCGGCGCACACTCGACAGTCTGGACTTTGTAGAGGTCGAGACACCGATCCGCATTCCGGCACCGGCCAACGAGCTGCATATCGATGCCCCGCCGAGCGGTCGTGCTTTTTTGCGTGCTTCGCCCGAGTTGCAGATGAAGCGTCTGCTGGCAGCCGGTCATGAGCGTATCTATCAGCTCGGGGCCTGCTTCCGCAGTGGCGAACGGGGTACGCGTCACAATCCGGAATTCACCATGCTCGAATGGTACCGGTCCGATGCCGGATCGGAGGCTATTGCCGCCGATCTTGTAAGGATGGTCTGTGATGCGGCCCTGGCAATCCATGGCTCCTTGAGCTTCACCTGGCACGGCAGGCAGCTCGACCTTGCACCGCCCTGGCCACGCTGGAGCATCAGCGAAGTTTTTCTGCAACATGCGGGGTGGGACCCGGTGGCGGAGTACGATGCCGATCGCTTCGACCATGACCTCAGCTTTCTGGTAGAGCCGGCCCTGCCGCGTGACCGGCCCTGCTTGCTCGACGGTTATCCGGCCGCGGCGGCGGCACTGTCCAGACTCTGCCACGACGATCCGCGCAAGGCCGACCGCTGGGAAGCCTATCTGGGCGGTGTGGAAATCTGCAATGCCTTCGGCGAACTGACCGATGCTTTCGAGCAGCGGACCCGTTTTGAAGAGGCCGCCGAAGCCCGACGTGCCATGGGGGCTGTAGCTTATCCGATTGATGAGGAGTTTATGGCTGCCCTGGAGGCCGGTATGCCGCCCTCCGGCGGGGCCGCGCTGGGGGTGGACCGGCTCTGCATGGCACTGCTGGATTGCGACGACATTGCGGATGTGAGAGCTTTCTGTCAACCGATCGGCAATCTGTGGTAAGCTGAGGGGATACACCAAGCCACAGAGGAACCAGATGCTCGATGATGTTGCCATAACCACTCTGCCCAACGGTGTCAGAGTTATCACTTCCCGCATTCCCCGGGTCAAGAGCGTCTCGCTCGGGATCTGGACGGAGGTCGGCGGACGGCATGAGAGCGTGGCAGAGTCCGGACTCTCCCACTTTCTGGAGCACATGGTCTTCAAGGGAACGCGGCGGCGCAATGCGCGGCAGATCTCGCAGGCTGTCGAGAGCCGTGGCGGTTCGATCAACGCTTATACCGACCTTGAGAAGACAGTCTACTACGTCCGGGTGCCCTCCCGCTGGCTGTCGCTGGGATTGGATGTGCTGGCCGACATGACTACTGCGCCACGGCTGGATCCGGCCGACATAGTGAAAGAGCGTCATGTGGTGCTCGAAGAGATTGCGATGGGG
Source organism: uncultured Lentisphaerales bacterium (assembly GCA_964565855.1). Lineage (GTDB taxonomy): Bacteria > Verrucomicrobiota > Kiritimatiellia > RFP12 > JAZUKQ01 > CAZMGQ01. The sequence goes on from CAZMGQ010000137.1 coordinate 4,727, forward strand.
CGTGATCAGGCCGATTCGCACATCTTCGATATGGCATACGAGGCCCTCTGGCGCGGTCATCCGCTGGGGCGTCCGCTGATCGGGACAGAGAAATCCCTGGCCGGTGTGACTCGTGAAACGATGGAGGCTTTCCGCCAGAATCATTATACCGCCGGAGGTACGGTTTTTGCGGCGGCGGGTCTGCTGGAACACGAAGCCTTTGTGGAGCAGGTCAGTGCTTATGCCGAACGGCTGGCCAGCCTGCCCAAACCACGTTACCGGGCTGTGCGGAAAAGTACGCCCCAGCAGCCTCTGGTTGCGGAATGGCGTGAGATCGAACAGGTGCAGTTTGTGGTCGGCTTCCGTACCTTTGGTCGGGGCGATCCCCGGCGTTATGCCCTGCGCATCCTCAACTCCGTGCTGGGGGAGGGGATGAGTTCGCGCCTCTTCCAGCTCGTGCGTGAACGGCACGGTCTGGCCTATGCGTTGTCGTCCTCGATTTATCCCTATGCCGATACAGGTGCGCTGCTGATCGATGCCGCCTTTGCGCCGGAAAAAACCGGCAAGACGGTTGACCTGATTGCCCGTGAGCTGGCGCGGTTGGTGGAGCGAGGGGTCGGGGTGCGTGAGTTCAAACGGGCGCGCGACAGTATCGTGGGCAGTCTCGACATGATTTTCGAAGCTCCGATGGGCCACCTCAACTGGATTGCCGGTGGTCTGCAGACCGAAGGCCGCCTTGTGCAGCCTTCGGAGATTCAGGCGGGGCTGATGTCGGTAGTGCCGGACGATGTCCAGCGACTGGCGGCGGAAGTTTTTCGACTTGAAAAAATAAGCGTCGCGGCCATCGTGCCACATGGGCATCAAGATGTACCGCAACGCTGTTATCGCGCCTTCGAGGCCGCGCTCAATCAGTAAGTAATCAACCCTTGAGTTCGGCGACCCAGGTGCGGAGGTCTTTGACGGTCTGGGCGATGTCTTTGCTCTGCTGTTCGCCTCTGATTTCGCGTTCGATAATCAGGTCGCCCTCGTAGCCCTGTTCGTGCAGCTTGCGCAGGAACTCGGGGAAACGGACGGTGCCGGTACCAACCCGTACTTCGCGGCCGAGATTTTTACCATCGGTCGGGTAGAACCCATCTTTGGCATGAATACAGGTGACATACTTGCCGAAGACATCCAGCGAATCGATCGGGTTGCCGCGACCGTAGAGGATCAGGTTAGCCGGATCGAGGTTGATGCCTAGGTTGTCGAGTCCGATTTCCTCGATATAGCGTAGCAGCGTCACGGGAGTTTCCTGGCCTGTCTCAAACCAGAAGCCGATACCGAGCTTTTTGCAGTGGCTGGCGACCTGCTGGATTGCCAGCATCACGGGCTTATACTCGGGGTCGGTCATGTTTTCCGGCAGAAAACCGCAGTGGGTAATGATGGCGGGGGCACCCAGCTCGACGGCAAACTCGGCCCAGCGTTTGAGAGCCTCGACCCGCATCCAGCGAAATTCCGACGGTACTAGCCCGAGGGTCAGGGGGCCTTCGGTGAAATTCCAGTGTGCAGGTCCCGGTACGCCG
>CAZMGQ010000138.1:0-5999 GCA_964565855.1 uncultured Lentisphaerales bacterium
GCTCGCCTGGTGCGTCTGGCTCACTTCGCTCAACTGGCGCGACAGCAGCAGCTCAGGAAGAGACGAACAATCGCTACCGAATCCCTCTGCCGCCAGGAGGCGCATCAGAAAGGGGTTGGGCGCAGCCTTGACTGCGAAATACTCTCGAAAGCCCTCGTTCCAGGCAAAGGCACGGTTGAGACGTCGGGCGTTGGCCACGATGGCAGCTTCGTCATAGACATGAAACGGCGTCGGACAATTTTTTGCGAGCTGTTCAATGGTAGGTTTGTCAAAGGGCAGTTTTTTAGAATTCATTTCTGGGTCGGTTACTTGGTTGATCAAAGCGATGGTGTTGCAGCAGTATTATTTGCTCCGCAGCAGATGGCGCATCAGAGATCGCGGCAGTTTGGCATAGCTCACCACCAACTCCAGGTTGGAGGGGATTTCGTCGTCGAAAAAGATGGTCAATTCACAGTTGTGGTCAGAAGGTATCAGCGACGTGTGGAAATCGAGGGCTGCCGAGCGGCTTTCGAGTGTCGATTCCAGAGTATAGGTAACGTCGTACCTCACCCCCAAGGCAACTCTATCGGAGGCTTTTCCCGGGAGGTCGAGAGACGTACGTTCCACCGAGGAGGCGCGGATGGCGGACTGTTGCAACAGCCGAAAAAAGTATTCGGCAGTATGTTGGCTATCCTCACCGTCGCTTCCCTGACAGACAATCGAGAGACTGCCGCCGATACCTGCTTCCAGTTGGCCGAGTTCCTGCTCCGAAATGCGTCGACCCACCACCAGCAGGTCGAGCCCGTTGGCGGCGTGTGATACTTGCCAACAGAGCTGATTGGAGCCACTTTTCAGCGGCACCGGGGGCAGGGTTACTCCACCGGAGCGGGTGCGGGGATCAATTGTCAGGTCATACAGATAAAACAGTGCGTCCGCTCCGACAGCGAGCAATATGAGCAATACGACCCCGCCCAGTATCAGCAGTAATCTGCGACCGAGCTTCGATGAGTGGTCTTCCATATCATCCAATCAGGGGGTTGCGGCTATTTGTCGGCGTCGCGCCAGATTCCTGCGGTAAAGTCTTCGCCATAGCTGCGCTGGTGGCGGATAACGACCCCTTCGGCATCGAAGGCATAGTTGTCCTGGCCGGCGTTATCAGGCAGATAGATCGAAACACTGCCAGCGCTACCAACCGGCAGATCGTCGACCAGCTTGCTGTCGCTGTCGAAGAACTCGCAGCGACTCTCGGCCTCCTGTGCGGCGGCAACCAGCGGGGCAATCGGCTGCCCGATTGCGGTGGCCGCCTTGGCGGATTCGACAAAAAGTTTGACCGGCGGACGTTCGCTTTTTTTGGCGGGACCGACCACTCTGACGTTATTACTGGTACAGCCGGCAAGCAGCACCAGACCGACAGCGGCAAAAATGCTTGAGACAAGTGCTTTCATTTCGATCTCCCTGGAGCGCAGCCAGTTGAGCCCGGTACGTTACAGCAACATCCGGAAACTGGTCATTTTTGTGATTTGGTGCCGATCAATGCATTGATGGCACGTCCCATCAGACGTGGAGCCTGCTCGACGACGGCAGTATCGGCCACGTCGTCCAGAACCCGCTGGATCACGGCATGTCCCAGTTCACGATGTGCATTTTCACGCCCACGGAACTGCAATGTCAGCTTTACCTTGTGGCCTTCGGCAAGAAAGTTGCGAACATTGCGCATCTTGACCTGATAGTCATGTTCATCGACATTGACGCGGAACTTGACCTCTTTGACTACTGTGCGCGGCTGGCTTTTGCGAGCCTGCTTCTTGCGCTGACTTTCATCGTAACGGTACTTGCCGAAGTCCATGATGCGACAGACCGGCGGTTCCGCGTTGGGGGAAACTTCGACGAGGTCGAGTCCTGCATCCGTGGCCAGGCGCATGGCTTCGCGCGTGGGCATTACTCCTCCCATCGTGCCGTCGGGCAAAATGCAGCGGACCGTGGGTACGCGGATGTTCAGGTTGGTGCGAACGAATGAGCTTATGGTGCGTCTCCTGATTTGTATTTCTCTCTGGTTGGCGGGGCCGGACAACACAATCCGGCTCCCGGTGGTTAAGCTACTCCTCCAGCGATTGCCGGAAAAGACTGATAAAATCGGCGATGGGCATAGCGCCCTGATCGCCTTCTTCGCGTGTCCGTACGGCAACCGTGCCGTTTTCGACCTCCTGGGCGCCGAGGACGAGCATGAAGGGGATTTTCTCCTTCTGGGCCCGCCGGATTTTGGCGCCGATGCGGTCGGCACGCAGATCGACATCGACTCTGGCATCGGCAGCACGCAGCTCTTCGGCCAGTTTGCGGGCCGCTTCGATCTGGCTGTCGGTCAGGGGCAGAATACGGATCTGCTCCGGGGCCAGCCAGACGGGGAAAGCCCCCGCATAATGCTCGATCAGGATGCCGAAAAAGCGTTCGATCGAGCCCAGCAGAGCCCGGTGGACCATGTAGGGACGGTGTTCGGCACCGTCGCTGCCGATGTAAGTCAGGTTAAAACGTTCGGGCAGGTTGAAGTCGAACTGAATCGTGCCAAGCTGCCATTCACGCCCGATGGCGTCCTTGATCTTGAGGTCGATCTTGGGGCCGTAAAAAGCTCCGCCACCCTCATCGACCTGGTAGGGGATATTCTCGGACTGGAGCGCCATTTCCAGCGAGGCTGTCGCCTGTTCCCAGCGCTCCGGCTCGCCGACGGCCTTGTCGGGGCGGGTCGAAAGGTAGGCGGCAATTTCGCGGAAACCGAAACGGCGCAAGATACGCAGGGCGAAATCAACCGTGTACTTGACCTCCTCGACGACTGTCTCGGGCGTACAGAAAATGTGGGCGTCATCCTGCGTGAAGCCGCGCACTCGCAGCAAACCGTGCAGCACGCCGCTCTTTTCGTAGCGATAAACCGTTCCCAACTCGGCCCAGCGCAGCGGCAGGTCGCGGTAGGACCAGAGCTGACTGCGGTAGATCTCAATATGGAAGGGACAGTTCATCGGCTTGACATAGTAGTCCTGCCCGTCGATATCCATCGGCGAATACATGCTGTCGTCGTAAAAGCCGAGGTGTCCCGAGGTGTCCCAGAGGCGGGCACGTCCGATATGGGGCGAGAAGACCATCTCGTAGCCGGCACGGTAGTGTTCCTGACGCCAGTAGTCCTCGATCGCAACCCGGATCCTTGCGCCTTTGGGCTGCCACATCACCAGACCGGGACCGACTTCCTCCGAGAAGGTGAAGAGCCCCAGCTCGGGACCCAGTCGCCGGTGGTCACGCCGCCTGGCTTCCTCGATGCGCTGCAGCATCGCCTTGATCTCTTCGCGCGAGTCGGCTGCAATGCCGTAAATACGCTGCAACATCGGGTTGCGCTCGTCGCCACGGAAATATGAGCCGGCCACACTGATCAGCTTGAAGGCCTTGAGGTCGCCGGTGGTTTCCAGATGCGGCCCGCGACAGAGGTCGCTGAATTCACCGCAGCGGTAGAAGGAGATGATCTCGCCCTCCGGTATGTCGGCCAGCCGTTCCAGCTTGTAGCTCTGACCCGCGGCCCGCAGCTCCGCCTCGGCTTCCTCACGCGTCTGTTCATAGCGTTCGAAGGGCAGCTTCTCCCGCACGATGCGCTGCATTTCTTTTTCGATCCGGGGCAGATCCTCCGGTGTCAGCCGATGCGGCAGGTCAAAGTCGTAATAAAAGCCATCTTCAGTGGCTGGCCCGATATCGAGCTGGACATCGTCGAAAAGACGACAGACAGCCGCCGCCATGATATGCGCCGCACTGTGGCGCACCTGTTCGTTGCTCACGCGAGCCTCCCGTTGCAGTTTCTCTGCACCTGTTGCCGATAGATCACAGCCAGCCTTTTTGCTGCCAGATTTCATACTCGTAGGACCAGCGTTCGCGGTTGTGAATGATCCCCTGCCGGAAATACTCCTTGTGGCTTTCAATCGCGGCGATCTGGTCGCTCCATTCGCGCTTTTCTTTGATCGCCTCCACCAGACTCACGCCCAGTGCCCGGGCTTCCTGACGGCTTTCGTCACTCAGAGGCAGTGCCTTGTGGACCGCTCCCACATACTGGGCCCCGACGCTGATGGCATAACTGCGGATAAAGGCCGCCGTGGTATCACCACTGCCGCCACCGCTCGTCGTGACAGCGGCAAAGTACTTGCCCATCAGGCTCAGACAGTGGATATAATGGCTGGTACGGTCGAGCAGAGCTTTGAGCTGGGCCGACACATGATCCAGATAAACCGGCGAAGCCAGCACAATACCGTCGGCCTCGGCCATGGGTCGGATGATGCTGCCGGCGTCGTCCTTGATCGAGCAGCCGGGCCCCCGATGACAATCCTCACAGGCGTTGCAGGGCGCAATCTGCATCTGACAGACGTCGAACGTTATCGTTTCTGCACCAAGACTGGCGGCACCCTGCAGCAATTCGGCAGTCAGGGCAGCGGTTTGGCTCTGATCACCACGCGGACTGCCGGTGATAGCGATAATTTTCATAAAATTCTCCTCAAAAATCTTGTATTATACCTGTTTTAGCCTACAAATCAAAGCGTCTAAATGGATAAAATTTTTCCTGTTGCAAAACGCCCCCGATATGCTATAGTGCCATCTCTTTTCTGCGCGGGTGTAGCTCAATGGTAGAGCTCCAGCCTTCCAAGCTGGCTACGAGGGTTCGATTCCCTTCACCCGCTCCACAAGGACTTCCGATGAAGAAAGACATCCATCCCAAGTATACTGCAGCCAAGGTCACCTGTGCCTGTGGCCGTGTTCTCGAAACACACTCGACCGTGGCTGAAATGAATATCAACACCTGTTCGGCCTGTCATCCGTACTTTACCGGACAGCAGACGTTCGTCGATACCGAAGGCCGGATCGACTCGTTCAACCGCCGCTACGGCCGGACCAAGTAGCCCAACCACAACGCTGACCCCTCGTCCTCCCGCCGTCATCAGGCAGGGCAGGGCGGGGGTATCGTTTTTTATGGTGCCCGTACGGTGATTGATCGCAAGCAGGTAGCGCAGATTTTATTGCGCAAACAAGAAGTCGAAGCAGCCATGTCCGAACCGGAGGCATCGGCTGACTTGCGGGCTTATCAGGACCTGGTGCGGGAACATGCCTTTTTGAGCCGGCTCGAGAGCCAGTCAGACGCTTATTTCGAGCTGATTGATGAGCTGGCAGCCAATCGCGAAATGTTGACCGAGAACTCGCTCGACGAAGATTTTCGCGAGTTGGCCGAGGCCGAGATAGCTGCCGTCGAAGCTGCCCTGCCAGCCGCCGAAAGAGCCCTGCAGCTAGCCCTGCTGCCGCCCGATCCCGACGCAAAGCGCAACGCAATTGTCGAAATCCGCGCTGGCACCGGTGGCAACGAGGCGGCCTTGTTTGCGGGTGATCTTTTCCGCATGTACTGTCGCTATGCCGAAGAACGCGGCTGGAAGATCGAGACCTACGACGCCAGCCCCGGTGAAGTGGGCGGCTACAAGGAGATCATCTTCAACATCGAGGGCGAAGGCTGTTACTATGCCCTGCGCTTCGAAGGTGGCGGCCACCGGGTACAGCGTGTGCCCGAGACCGAGTCCCAGGGACGGATCCACACTTCGGCAGCCACTGTGGCGGTTTTCCCCGAAGCCGATGAAGAGGACGATATCGAAATCAGTCCGCAGGATCTGCGCATCGACAGTTTCCGGGCTTCAGGTGCCGGCGGCCAGCATGTCAACAAAACCGATTCCGCCATCCGTATCACACACCTGCCGACCGGTATCGTTGTCGCCAGTCAGGAAGAACGCTCGCAGCACCGCAACCGTGACAAGTGCATGCGGGCGCTCAAGTCGCGCCTGCTCGACCTGCGTCGCACCGAGGCCGAAAGCCGCATGGGCAGTGCCCGCCGCGTGATGGTCGGCTCGGGTGACCGCAGCGAACGCATTCGCACTTACAATTTTCCTCAGAACCGTGTGACCGATCACCGCATCAACCTGACGCTCTATTCGCTCGACCGGGTGATGGAGGGGCAGATG
>CAZMGQ010000138.1:6009-6265 GCA_964565855.1 uncultured Lentisphaerales bacterium
GGGCCGAATCGGATGCCGAGCTGCGGCGCGACAACGCCCTCGTGCAGGTGACGGGAAAGCTGTCCGGGAGAGCGTAAAGATAGAGCGCCAGCACCCGCTGTTGCGGGTGCTGGCCCGGCCGCTATCTGGTGATGACGACCCTGGTGCCCCGGGGGATGAGCATGAAGAGTTCTTCCACTTCTTCGTTCAGCATCCTGACACAGCCGGCACTCGACTGACTGCCGATCGACTTCGGATCCCAGGTTCCGTGGATGCC
>CAZMGQ010000139.1:0-6224 GCA_964565855.1 uncultured Lentisphaerales bacterium
GCGACACTGTAGCCATCGGCAATTTCGTAGAGATCAATCGGGGTGCGATTCATTAGTGAGCGGGCCAGCCGCAGGGCCCGGTCGCGGTTGGGATAGACCACGACATCGGCCCCGACCCGGTCGAGAACCTTGCCATGCAGCTCCGTGACAGCTTTGGCGACAACCGTCTCAACCCCGATATCCTTGCAGTTGACGGTGGCGAGGACGCTGCTCTCCATGGCGTCGCCGATCGCCACGATCACAGTCGGACACTGGGCAAAGCCGGCATCACGCAGGGTCTGGGGGTTGGTGGCATCGCCCTGGACGGCGTTGATCGAAGTTTGGGCAAAGAACTGGACCGCGTCGCGACGTCGGTCGAGCAGGAGAACTTCAGCACCGCTGGCGGCGAGGTTTTCTGCAAGAGCCGCGCCGAAACGGCCGGCTCCGATAATGCCAAATCGTTTCATGATAAAACTCCAGAGGATCGGGGTGATACGAAAGTCAGCCCACGATAACGTTTTCTTCAGGATACCGGCGAGCCGGATTGGAAGCCGCTCCACTGATGTTGAGGGCGATGGTGAGCGGGCCCAGACGGCCGACAAACATGCAGAGACAGATCAGCAGGCGGCCGGCTGTCGACAGTTGCGGCGTAATGTTGTGCGATAGACCAACCGTACCGACAGCCGAGACAGTTTCGAAAAGCAGCGGCAGGGAGAGGCTGGAATGTGGTGCAAAAGCTCCCCGCTCGACAAGATGCAGCACCAGGCTGGCACAGATAACCCAGAGCAGACCGAGCAGGGCGATCGTAATCGACTCACGCACGGTACGGGCGGGGATGGTACGGCCGGCAAACTCGATCTCATCACGGTTACGGGTAATCGCAACCATGGTGGCGGCCAGCACCACCATGGTCGAAACCTTGATGCCGCCTGCGGTGGAGCCCGGCGCTCCGCCGATGAACATCATCATCATGGCGAGTGCTTTGGTTACGCCGCCCAGCTCAGCGGGGTTGATGGTGCTGAAGCCTGCCGTGCGCCAGGAGGCACATTCGAAAAATGAGCCAACCCAGCGGAGCGGAGTGGAGCGCCCGGCCAGGGCATCGCCACTTTCGAGCCGAAAAAAGACACAGGTGCCGCCCACAAGCAGTATGGCAGTACCCAGCAGCACAATGCGACTGTGGAGCGAGAGCCGTCCGCGAGTCAAGCGATTGCGACGCCAGGGTGCCAAGCTGGCGAGATTGTTGTGAACGATGAAACCGAGCCCTCCGGCAATCACGAGGCAAGCTATAATCAGCAGATACCAGGGATCGGAAGCAAAGCGTGCCAGACTGTCGGGATAGAGGGAGAGGCCGGCGTTGCAGAAGGCGGAAATAGAGTGAAAGAGACCATGGCGCAGGGCGCGGGCGGGCGCAAAACCCCACAGGTTATGGTAACGCCAGGCGAGCAGCAGAGCACCCCCCAGCTCCCAGGCACCGGTGAAGAGGACTATCCGCCAGAGGAGCGAACGCAGACGGCCGGTGGCAGGGCTGCCGAGGGAACTGGCGAGCAACTGCTCGTTGGAGAGGGAAAGCCGCCGTCCGATGACCTCCAACAGGAGCGTGCCGAGCGTCATGATGCCCAATCCGCCGAGTTGGACCAGCAGCAGCAGAACCCCCAGTCCGAACGGACTGAGGTGGCGGGAGATTTCAACCGGAGTGAGACCGGTGACGCAGACGGCGCTCGTGGCCAGAAAGAGCGCAGTGCCGAAACTGGCCGGCTGGTCGGGCCGGCGCGCAGCCGGCAGCATCAGGAGCAGGGTGCCAAGCAGGATCACTCCGGCAAAAGCCAGGGCGGGGAGCCAATGGGTGGCACGTTTGCGGCTCGGAATGGCTGACGTTTTCCAGCGCATGGGTTGGCCGTGGTTGAGTTTGGCCCGATAGGGACTCTGGTGCAGTTAGCACCGGCTTAAAGGGAAACAGCGACCCCACAGGCCGCTGCAAAATGGTGCACCCGAGAGGAGTTGAACCTCCACCCCATTGCTGGGACAAGAACCTGAATCTTGCGTGTCTGCCGATTCCACCACGGGTGCGAAAACACGCCAGCCAGACTGCCATAGGGCTCACAGACTGTCAAGCGGCAATTTAAAAAATGGTACGATTTGACCAGCAATTCTAATTTGAGCCTGGGACAGGCAAGAATGCCTATCCTACATTCTTCCCAGCGGGTGCTTGTGGACAACTGTAGGACAGACATTCCTGTCTGTCCAGGAGCAGCAGCAACTCTGATTATGGAGTAGTTCATAATTGGAATTGCTGTCGCTTGACTGTTAAGCCTGCCGCTCTATACTATCTTGTCACAAAGGGGCACTTTATGAATGATCAGTTGTTTGTTGGAATTGATAATGGAACTCAGGGTACAAAATGTGCCGTTTTCAGCCTCTCCCAAAGCCGCATCCTTGCCAGTGCCTACGCACCGCACGATCTGATCGAAAACGATGCCGGTCGCCGCGAGCAGGATCCCGCCTGGTGGATTGCGGCAGCCACGGCCACGCTGGACGAATGTCTCGGCGCCGCAGGTGTCGACCGGCAAAAGGTCGTCGCCATCGGGGTGTCGGGCCAGCAGCATGGCTTTGTACCGCTGGATGCCGTCGGCGAGGTGATCCGCCCGGCCAAACTCTGGTGCGACACCGAAACCGTCGCCGAATGCGAGGCCATCACCGCAGCCGTCGGCGGCGCCGATAAGGTCATGCAGGCCATCGGCAATACGATCGCCGTCGGCTTCACCGCCTCCAAGGTCCGCTGGCTGCGCGACCACGAGCCGCACAATTACGCCCGCCTGGCGACCATGCTGCTGCCGCACGACTATCTCAACTTCTGGCTCACAGGCGAATGCAAGACCGAGTATGGCGACGCCTCCGGCACGGCTTATTTCGATGTGCGCCAACGCCGCTGGTCCGAAACCATGCTGCGGGCGATCGATCCCGACGGCCGACTGCTCGACTGTCTGCCGGAGCTGATCGAGTCCGATGCACCGGTCGGCCGCCTGCGTCCCGAAATCGCCGCCCGCTTCGGCCTGAGCCCCGAAGTGCTGGTCTCCTCCGGCGGCGGCGACAACATGATGGCCGCCATCGGCACTGGCAATGTCGCACCGGGAATTGTCACTGCCAGCCTCGGCACCTCTGGCACGATCTATGCCTATGCCGATCAGCCCGTCACCGATCCTCAGGGCGAGCTGGCGGCTTTCTGCTCAAGTTCGGGCGGTTGGCTGCCGCTGGTCTGTACTATGAACGTCACAGTCGCCACGGAGGAAACCCGCCAACTGCTGGGGCTGGAGGTGCATGAGTTCGATGCTCTGGTCGAACAAGCATCGCCCGGTGCCGGCGGCCTGCTGCTGCTGCCCTATTTCAACGGCGAACGTACCCCGGCCCTGCCGACTGCCCGCGCGTCTTTCAGCGGCATCTCCAGCACCAACTTCACGCGCGAAAATCTCTGCCGGGCCGCCATGGAAGGTGCCACGCTGGGGCTGCGCTATGGTCTGGATGTGTTGCGCCGCGAAGGCGTACAGCCACAGGAGATCCGCCTGGTCGGCGGCGGGGCCCGCAGCCGCATCTGGCGTCAGATCGCAGCCGATATTTTCAACTGTCCCATCGTCTGTCCCGTCTCGACCGAAGCCGGGGTGATGGGAGCCGCCCTGCAGGCCGCCTGGTGCTGGAGCCGCCAGCAGGGCACCCCGACAGAGCTGGCCTCACTGACCGCCAGCCACATCTCGACCGATGAGAGCACCCGTACTCTGCCTCACTCCGGCCGGGCGGCACAGTACGACGAAATCTATCAGCAATACCTGAAGTTCAACGAGGCCATGACGCCGCTCTGGCGCTGATCTCGCAGCGGCGGCAAAAACCAGTCAATCAAGGGGATGGAGCACGATGAAGGTTGAACGGATATTTCTGGGTTGGGATCGTCCCCTCTGCGATACCGTGCCGGCCTGGCTGCTGCAGGAGGCGGCCGGACCGGTGGTCGATTTGCGCGGTACACTGGTCGGTGTCCCGACCCGTCAGGCAGCCTGGCGGCTGCGCAATGCCCTGCCGCTGGCAGCCCGCAATATCTCCGGCTCGTCCCTGCTGGGTCCCGAAATCGTGGCCGCCTCGGTACTGATTGCGCCGCCGGTTCAGCCCGGTCTGGCCTCCGGGTTGCAGATGCTGCTGGCCTGGTCCCGGGTATTGCGCGAAACACCGTCGGAGGATGTAAAGGCATTCCTGCGGGGGCAGAGTCCGGACTCTGCCACAGTCGCACTTCAGATCGCCCGCCGCCTGATTTCCCTGCGGCGCGAGCTGGCCGATGGCGGACTCGGCATCGCCGACGTTGCCGCCCGTGGCATCGAGATCGAAGAACACGAACGCTGGGCCGCCATGGCCCTGCTTGAGCAAAACTATCTGGCACTGTTGGCAGACTGGGGCTTGCAGGATGTGGTGACGGCCCAGCGCGACCATGCCGCCGCCGCCCGGCCCGATCCGGCGGTCGAGCGGCTGGTGCTGGCGGCTGTGCCCGATCCACCGGCTCTCCTGCTGCAATTACTGAGCGGCTGGGCCGCGGCAGGCGGAAAGGTCACGGTACTGATTGCGGCACCGGAGAGCGAGGCCGATGCCTTCGATGCCTGGGGCCGCCCCCTTCCCGAGGTCTGGGAAAAACGCCAGATCGACCTGGCCGATAACGATATTCTCCTGGCTGCAAATCCCGATGACCAGGCCGCCCGCATCGCATCGCTGCTGGAGGCTGCCGGCTATCAGGCCGAAGCCCAGTCCCGGACAGACTCAGCCACTCCGTCCGCCCCGGCTGTCGCCGTCGGGGTGCCCGATCGCGAGACGGTGGTGCCGCTCCAGCGCGAACTGACAGCCCTGGGTCTGCCGCCCTTCGACCCGCAGAACCTGCCACTCTCCGATACCCCGCTCTTCCGGCTGATACAGGCCCTCCTGAGCTGGTTCGAGGGCTACGGCTATGCCGAAACAGCCGCCCTGCTGCGTCACCCCGATGTGCTGGTTACTTTCGATGGTCTGTCGGCAGACCCGAAAACGGTCGCCAAATCCGACCAGCCCGACCGGGGCGGCAAGTTTGTTTCGACCCTCGTGCTGCAGGGTCTCGACCGCGTCCAGGCCAAACATCTGCCCGTCACTTTCGGCGATCTGCAACGTGCCACGGCCAGCTTCATGTCTGATCCGTCCGCTTCTCAGAGCAAGAGCGCCCGCTCAGCCGCCCTGCACCTGCAGCAAGCCCTCAACCGGCTGGAGGAGTGGCGTGGCAGTGTCCGGACTCTGCCACTTTCGGCAGCCCTGCGGTCGATCCTGCAAGATATCTACCAGCAGCGGCAACTGCAGGCCCGGGCCGCCGACGACGGACTCTTCGAACGGGCCGGGCTGGTGCTCGAAGAGGCACTGAGCGAGTTGGCGACCGCTGAGAGCCTGGGTCAGACCACCGACGAGGCCGCCGCAGCCCTGCTGGCACGTTTGCAGGAAGCGAGTGTCAAAACCGAGCGGGCAGGGGAGCTGCTGGATCTCGAAGGCTGGCTGGAGCTGGGCTGGAACCCGGCGCCGGTCCTGCTGGTGGCCGGCCTGAACGAGGGGTTCGTGCCCGATGGGCACCTCGGCGATGCCTTTCTGCCGGACACCTTGCGGAGTCAGCTCGAACTGCGCGACGACCGCCTGCGGGCCGCCCGCGATGCCTATATGCTGACAGCCCTGCAGGCCCAGCGTGTCGCCGCTGGACGCCTGATTCTGCTGGTGGGCAAACGTTCGACAGCCGGCGACCCGTTGCGGCCTTCACGCCTCTTCTTCCGCTGCCCGGATCAGACTTTGCTCAGCCGGGCTCAGTTGCTCTTCCAGGATCCGCCGCCTTCCCGCATGGCCGCCGCCCACAGTGTCGGCTTCCAGCTCGATCCCTCGCTGGTGCCGCCGGAGGAGCTGAAGCACCGGCTGCCGGGCCGCGTCAGCCCCACGGCTCTCAAGGATTATCTGGCCTGTCCGCTGCGGTTTTATCTGCGCCATATTCTCGGTATGCGCAGTGCCGACGATCTGGCGCGTGAGCCGGATGCCCTGGCCTTCGGCAATATCTGCCATGCGGTGCTCGAGGCCATGGCCGCCGATCAGGGCCGCATCTGGGCCTGTGGCGATGTGCCGCGCCTGGCCCATTGGCTGGGACAGAGGGTCGATCAGGAGATCGCTGCCCTTTACGGCCCGCGTCGCTGGCTGGGGGTCGATCTGGTAGCCGAAACCAT
>CAZMGQ010000140.1:0-6223 GCA_964565855.1 uncultured Lentisphaerales bacterium
ACCCTGCTCAGCGGGGGGCAGGCAGGGTTTCGGGGTCGGTGCCGCTGCGGGCGCGGATTGTTTCGAGGACGCGCGGGACGTAGAGGCGCGTTTCGACCGGCAGATGAGCCGCTATCGCATCGAATGAATTGCCGTGACGCCGGATCAGCGTGCCGACTCGGCCCTGGCCGGCGTTGTAGGCTGCCAGGGTCAGGGGCCAGGAATCGAAGCGCCGGTAAAGCTGTCGCAGATACCTGGCGGCAGCGGCCGAGTTGGCGGCGGGGTCGAGCCGCTGATCCTGCGGCTTGAGGCTGAGGCCCAGCGATTCGGCCGTGCGCGGCATGAGCTGAAACAAGCCCACAGCCCCGGCCGGACTGCGGGCGGCGGGGTTCATGGTGGACTCCACCTCGGCAATCCAGACCAGTTCAAGCGGCAATTTTGCCTCGGCAAAAGCTTTGCGGGCGACCGGCAGAACAGCCTCCGATCCGCCGGGCGCGGGTTTTTGCGCGACCTTTTTCTGCCAGTATTCTCGACCCGTTTCGGCCTTCTTCCGGGCCGGAGCTGCGGGTTTGCCCGTGGGCCGGGCCGGAGCGGGGCGACGGCTGAAGGCGGTGGCTGGCAGATGGGGCAGGTACAGCACGGGATCCTGCGGCAGACCGACAATCGGGGGCGGCGTAGTGGCAGGGGGGTCGCCTCCCGTGGGTTGCTGCAACTGCTGTTGCCTGGCACGCTGGCGGGCGGCGGCCTGTCGGCGGCGCAGTTGCTCCACCTCCCGGGCCTGTCGGGCGGCCTCGAAGTACTCCTGCCGACTGTTGAGCCAGTCGGCATAGTCGTGCACTCCTGGTATCCACGAGGCCCGCTCCGCCACCCATGAGACAGTGTCGGACATCCGGGCCAGACGTCCGATATCATCGCCATGCAGTGCGTTGACCGACTGCTGCCAGAAGGTGCGCATGGCGTCAGAATCGTGACGCTCGATCTGGGCCTTGAAACGTTCCAGAAGTGTGGCATCCTCCTCAATCTCGAGCGGATCCCAGCCCCAGGTGAAGGTTCCATCGTGATGAACCGTGACACAGCCAACAGTCCAGAAGGCACAGATGATCAGGGCCAGGCGGCTGCCCCGCATCAGAGGTCGGTACAAGCTGCGAGCAGCGCCCGAAATCCCGGCATCCGGGGCTGCTCCGGCTCTGGCTGGGGTGACCCCCTGACGGTAGCGGCTTTGACACATGATCCGGAATACTTTTATTGTGCATCCGCCGTCTGACGCAGTCGTTCGGCCAGCGGACAGTTCAGGCAACCTTCGCGGCTGGTGAGGCAGAAATCCTGATAAATCGCCAGCAGGCCCTGCTGCATCAGACCACTGCGCCGGTAAAAGGCGGGGTTGTGGTCGCGTCCGAAAAGGTGGAAGGATGTTTCCCTGGCCGGGGCACCCAGATCTTCCGAAGGCAGGGCATCGGCCAGTACTTCGGCCGCGGGATTTTCGGCAATCAGCAGGGGCAGGACGGCATTGGCGACCATGGCTGAGGCCCGGTTTTTACCGAGAAGTGCGATGCGGCGGGGACCGGGGGCAGAGTCGAGACTCTGCCGCATCTGCCAGAAAACGGACCCTTCGATGGCGGTCAGCTCCTGCAGGGCCGACTTCATCCAGCGGACGGGATCGGCAGTCGGCAGGGCTGAGAGCAGGTCGAGCAGGCGCTGTGGATCGGCAAAGAGGGCGGCAGCGGCGGCCAGGCGGCGCAGCGGGTGGTTGACCGGCCGCATGCCGCCGAGCGTCCAGCCGATTTCGTCGGCCACATTGCCCACGCTGCCGCCAGACTGGAACCAGGCATCCCAGAGGATGCGGACGTAGTTGCGGGCATCGTCGTCCGACATCCAGGCCGGATCGGGCAACAGGCCGGCGGCTCCCAGCAGGCGGGCATAGTGGTGATCGGCTGTGGCTCCGGCCGGCCAGGAACTGAGGGGCAGTGACTCCGCCAGACGGCGACAGGCGGCCGTATTCTGCTTGTAGCCGAGCACGGCCATGACCTCTTCGTAGAAGACCTGATAGCGGTCGCCCACGGTCCGCAGCCGTGTCGAGAGCCGGGCGGCTTTGGCCCGCAGACGGTGGCGACCGGCCGCCACGAGGAGCGCACCGTGGTGCTCGGGCCCCAGTTTCTGCAGAGCTTCGGCACAGGGACGTGGCGTGGCCGGGATGATGGCATGGGGATAGGCTGCCACATCGATATCTTCGAAGGCGAAACGGCGGTTGGCCGCCAGACCGGCCTGCAGGGCCACGCGCAGGATGTGGGGCGGGATGCGTTTGTCGTCGATGGATGTATCGTAATAGGTGACGTGCAGAACGACATTGGCGTAGCGGGCATCGTCGCCATGCCGGTGGCGCTCCCAGTCGGCGGGGCGCACATGTACCTCCACATCGCCACGCACTGTGCGGCGTTCCGGGCCCAGGCGCAGCTCGGCACCGATAAAGTCGGGTCCGGCTTCGAGGTTCCAGCGTCCCGGCAGGATGACTTCGATCTCTTCGCCCCCTGAGGTCACCAGCGGAACCGGGCGCCAGCGTTCGTCGTACCAGACGCATTGCAGGTGCCGCTCGGTCCAGCGCGGGTCGAGTGCGCCCAGCAGTGCCGGTTCGCGCAACGAGCCGCCATCGATCCAGACCGGATCGGCCGGAAAGAGGTCCTGCCCGTCGAAGTTGCCGGCAATCCCTGTCAGTCGGTTGAAGCTGCTGGCTTCCATTGAGTTTTCCCCGATCAAAAGGTGATATCGTCGAAGGCGCGCTGTCTCCGTTGATTATGCTGCCTCTCTCAGTGCCTTGCACTCTAGCACAGCATGGGCCGAATCGCAATTCCCCTTGCCACAAGCCTATCCTGCAAGAGTTGCCGCCTTGTTTTTTTCTGTAACATGCACTTTCTTTTGCGCTGGCGGCTCATGGGGACATTCGCCCTCCATTTTTAAATATCAACCGCAGGTAAAAAATTTTGGAGGGTGAGTGTCCTCACGAACTGCAATTGCAAAGACTAGCGCATAGGGAAGCAA
Source organism: uncultured Lentisphaerales bacterium (assembly GCA_964565855.1). Lineage (GTDB taxonomy): Bacteria > Verrucomicrobiota > Kiritimatiellia > RFP12 > JAZUKQ01 > CAZMGQ01. Next base: position 3,013 of record CAZMGQ010000140.1, read on the forward strand.
AATCTGCCTCAATTTGGGCTCACGTGAAATAATTGCGTGTCATCTGCCGCTCATTTATGGCAAACTGTCGGGCAATTTGCTCCATCCGGTTTTTTACAGTTCCGTTTCTTGAACCCTGCAGGAAAAACAGCCATGATAGCCGCTCCCTTTTCTGGGCCGTCCATGTGGAAAAGACTCCATCTGGCGGCAGCACTGTGTCTCGCTGCCTGTACTGCACAATTTGCGCCTGATTCTCTGGCTGAAGATGTCCGCGATATTGTGCAGCAGTTCGGCCAGGGTATTGAAGAAGTGACGGTGATGGCCAACCGGGCCGGCTACGACTTTGAGAGCAACTGGGTGGTTTTCAGCGACAATGTCATTATCCGCACGGGTGAACAGGAGCTGCGGGCCGATCGGGTGCGCTTCAACACCCAGACTTATGCGGCACAGGCTTTCGGACGTGTGACGCTGGTCGGGTCGGACGGCAGCGTCTGGAGTGGTGATTCGCTGAACGTCAACCTCAAGGAAAAAATCGGCAGCTCCAGCGATATTTCGGCCTATTACAAGCCTTTCCGCATTGAGGCTGGCCGCGGCTCGGTCGAGGTCGACACCTATCTGGCCCAGGATGTTGTTCTTACGACCTGTACCAACGCACCGGGGCATTTCCACTATCAGATTTCCGCCAAACGCCTGCGTCTGCGACCCGACCGCGACCTGACCGCCCATGGGGCCGTGCCGCGGCTTTTCGGTGTGCCTTTCTTCTACTGGCCCTACTTCTGGAAAGACCTCAACCGTCACTATGGCTTCCGCTTCGAGCCGGGCTATCGCAGCCGCTGGGGGGTTTATCTGCTGACCTCGTACAAGGCGCGGATTTACCGTGATGAAGCCAACCGCTGGATAGATTCGCGGACGAGCCTCGATCTGCGCTCGAAACGTGGTGCAGCCTATGGGGAGCGTCTCAACTGGTACCTGCAGGAATATGGCACCGGCTGGCTGTCGCTCTACTGGCTCAAAGACAGCAAACGCCCCCTGCCGCTGGGAGTGGAGGACTCGGAGCGCTACCGTATCCGGCTCAACCATGCCTGGAATCTCAGCGAGCGCGACCGCATCCTGTTCCAGGGGCTCTACGTCAGCGACGATCAGTTTATGCGCGACTTTTTCGAGTCGGAATATGTGCTGATGAACCAGCCGGACAACCACCTCTCCTACACCCACACCGAGCGTGACTTTGCCGCCGGTGCCATTGCCCGCCTGCGTCTGAACGATTTTTACGAACAGACCGAGCGTCTCCCCGAAGTCTGGGCCAACCTCAACCAGTTCGAAATTCTGGAAACCGGGGTGTTTTACGAAAGTCGCAACGCCCTCTCCTTTCTCCGCAAGCAGTTTGACGAACGGCGCGACCCCCTGCCCGAGTCCTACGATGCCCTGCGGGCTGACACGTTGCATCAGTTAAGCCTGCCTCTCAAGCTCGGGTTCCTGAATCTGGTGCCACGGGCCGGTTATCGCGGCACATATTACTCCGAATCGGTGCGCAGGTGGGATGAAGAGGAGTCCTACACTGTCACCACGACCAACGGCCTCGGCCAGGTCAGTTCGACAACGGAAAAACGTACCGTGACACGTTCGGAAGACGCCGGCTCCACCTGGCGCAATGTGTTCGAAATCGGTGCCGAAGCCTCCTTCAAGGCCTACGGCATGTGGAGTGGCGAAGACGGGACCCTCTGGCGTCACGTGATCGAGCCTTACGCCAACTACACTTACGTGCCCGAGCCTGACGTGCTGCCGGAGGAGCTGTACCGGTTTGACGCTGTGGACACAATCGACTTCCAGCACTTCGTACGGCTGGGCCTGCGCAACCGCTGGCAGTATAAAAAAGGCAACCGGGCCCACGAAGTGGCCATGGTGGACGTCTATGGCGACCTGCTGCTCGAACCGGAAGATGACGAAGACGCGCTCGACCGGATTTATCTCGACTCCGAGTTCCGCCCAGTGTCCTGGATGCGCCTCGATGTCGATGCCGAATACAGCCTGACCAACTCCGAACTGGACCTCGCCGCCACCCGCCTGCTCCTCTGGCACGACCGCTTCTCCACCGCTCTCGAATACCGCTATCGCGTCGATCGCAGCAGCCTGCTCTCCGGCAACATCACTTGGACCATTTCGCCGGAATGGAAGATCAACCTCTACGGCCGTTACGAGTTCGAAAACTCGCAGGTCGAGGAAATCGGCGGCTACCTGCAACGCAGCTTCGACTGTATCGCCTTCCGTCTGTATGGCAGCATGATCCCCGGCTACAACCGTGCCGACAGCTCAGCCGAGAAGGACGATTACCGGATTTCATTCACAGCCTGGCTGACCCACTTCCCGCCCGAACGGATCCGGGAGTCCGACTGGCGCTAACTAACCAAACCTCATAATCTTTTTCCTGCATCGATGAAAAAAAATCTCCTCTGCCTCCTGGGCATTGCCCTGTCGCCTTTTTTTGTATTCGCCGACTGGGAGTCACCGCCCGCTCCGGGCGGCAATCCCGCAATGACCCGGCGCCCCGCCCCTGCTCCCGCCCCCCGGTCATCCCCACCCGTCCGTGGCGAAGCCACCCGTGCTCTCTATGGCAGTGACTCCGGCTACGGCTATCCTGCCGGACGCTACGACTTCGGGCCACGCTACGGCCAGATGAGTCCCGATGTTTTTTCGCAGACGCTGGATGCTGATGAACACCCGCTCTCCTTCGCCTATCTGACCTTCGTCCCCGAGGCCGAGTTCGGCGACTATGGCAAATCGGCGACGCTGGAATTTGAGAGTGCCCTGCGCCTCTTCGCCTTCGAGGAGTTTCTGGCCGGCTACCTCGAGGGCTTCGCCCGTGCACGCCTCTACAGCTACCTGAGCAATGCTGACATGAAAGCCCTGCCGGATCTCGCCGCGCACCTGGCGTTTGAACTCGCCATCTCCTGGCGCTTCATCAATAGCTGGTCCTTCGAGCTGCGGGCGGCACCCGGCATGTATTCCGATATTTCGGCACCCGATTTCAACTGTCCGTCAACAGTCAATTTCCACTATGCCTTCTCCCCCACACTGGCCGGTGTGGCGGGCGTCACCTTCCGTCCCGGCTGGGATCTGCCGGTCATGCCGCAGATCGGTCTGGCCTGGGAGCCGGCGGACTTCTTCCGCATCGAGGCGATGCTGCCGCGCAGCCGTGTGATGCTGGCACCTTTTGAGGTGCTGACTCTCTTCG
>CAZMGQ010000141.1:0-6222 GCA_964565855.1 uncultured Lentisphaerales bacterium
GGCAGAAGAGGCACCACGGATTGAATTCTGGCAGCGGCGTGAGTTTGTGGTCGGCGACTGGGCGCGGCTGGAAGTGCGCGAGCCGGGCGGCACCTGGCAGCAGTTGAAATACTATACCGTCCCGCAGAATGAGTGGGAGGAAGAGGCGGTGGCGCTGAGTGCCTATGCCGGCAGGACGATACAGGTAAGCTTCCTTTCGGGACGTGGTGCCCGCAACGGTGGACGTGGCTGGTTCCTCGATGACGTGCAGCTTCGTACCGGCAGTGAATTGACTGAAACACAGACGACCCCGGTAGCGGTACCCTATGCCTGGCTCAATCTCCACTTTGTCGGGCTCGGTGATCCGGCAGCTTATGAGACGGCTGCCGGGATTATGGGAGCCAACGGCGTGCCTGTCTGGCAATCGTATGTGGCGGGTCTGGATCCGTCTGATCCGGCCAGTCGCTTTATCGTCCGTATCGCAATCGAGAATGGTGAACCGGTAATAACCTGGGAGCCTGACCTGGGAATCCAGCGTATTTATAGCGTCTGGAGCAAGGATAAGCTGGACGATAAGAACTGGACGACACCGCCCGGGCAGGGCAGCCGTTTCTTCAGGGTGAAAGTAGAGTTGCCATAAAATTCAGATAGCGCAGTCTCCGGAAGGACGATCACCGTTCGGGGGCCAACCCGGGAAAGGTAACCTGCAGGAGGCGGATATCAAGGGTTGCGCTTGTCCAGAAGATACAGGTTTTGCCGGGCACTCTGTAACGAAGGATCCAGTTCCAATGCTTGCAGGAAGGCTGCCCGGGCTCGTTCGTTCTCGTGCAGTGCCATGGCGGCTGCACCTGCCAGATTATGCATCAAGGCTTGTACCGGGGGCGGTTCGTCACGCCAGGAGCGATGATACTGCCATATAACGTGATTGGCAGCATGATAGTCCCGCCCCTTGATAAAAAGTGTGGTCAGACGCTGTACTTCGGCTGCTGCGGGACTTGCCCAGAATCGGGTTTTGCGATAGAGGGTTTCGGCTGCAAGTTGATAATCGCCACGGTTTTCGAAGGCGATCGACAGGTTGGCCAGGGCAACTACATGATCAATACCTGTCTTTGTCCATAGCCGGTATATTTCGACCGCCCCATCCCATTGTCCCCTGCGGGCCAGAACATGCCCCAGGTTATTCCACAGAAAAAGATCGCAAAATCCCTTTTGTGCCTGCTCCAGTGCGCGTTGCCCTTCTGCAGGATCACCATGTGTGACTTCGACAGCCCCTCGCAGTGCCTGATGACGGTAAGCCCAGGAAGGGGTAAATCGCGCCACGCGCTTGCGGTTATGCTGCGTGGGATTCTCCATCAGTTGCCCATAGAGCAAGTTCAAAAAATTCAGCCAGCCAAACCAGGCCAACAGCACGATCGAGACTAATCCCAGGCCCAGACGAACTCTGCCGTGTGCGGGTGCAGTATTGCGTGAAGGTGTGCTGGTTCGTGCTATAAGTAAACCGGCCAGCAGTCCTGCCAGTGGGCCGGCGACAGCAGTCTGCCATGTGAACGAAAGCGAAGTTAGTGCAAGCATTGCAAGCAGCAGGCAGCGGAGGGCCGATATTTCACTGGATGGTCGTCGGGAAATGTTTTCATTCCCATGATTCCACAACAACCACAGGATGCAGCACAGCAGGAGCACTCCGACCACCCCGAATTCAGACAAAAACTGTAGGAAATCATTGTGAGCTTCACGTGCATAGACAACCGACTTCAGCATGGCAAATGGTTTGTTTTCCGGCAGTACCTGGCCAAGTCGCTCCAGATACTGATAGGCATACTCACCGGCTCCCCAGCCGAATAGCGGTCGATCAGCCGCCATTGAAAGAGCAATCTGCCACATCTGGAGACGCGATTGTACAGCCGGTGAGGACCAATGGAATGATTTTTGCGGCAGAATGCCCGTCCGGGACAACCTGGTATCCAGGGGCTGCATACTCAGCAGCAGCGCAATCAAAAATAGCAGGATCGCGCCGATAATTGCCATCACAGGCCGATAGGGTTGTCGATCGTACCGGTATGGCAGTCCAAGGGAGGTTTCAGGCGCGGCATCTGCCGTCGTCTGTCGCAACAAACGACTGTCCTTAAGCAGGGCTTTTTTTAATATCAGACCGAAGAGAATCCCGAATGCCAGCAAACCGCCCCGGTAGCCTGTAAGAACAGCCGTGATAAAAAGGGGGCTCACTACGAGCAGTTGGGAGACAACCGACCTGCAACAGAGTAGTGCTCCTATCGCAGTCAGAACCAGAAAATCGACGGCTTGATTATGGTATCCGATTGTACCGATCATTCTGCCGGGCAGGTACTCAATCTGTGAGGTTGTGGCTCCAAAAAAGGGGTCATGACCGAAGCGTTGGAGGATCATGATCAGAGCCTGTATGTAACCGGCGACCAGCAGTACACGCCCCAGAGTTTTTGGTCTGAAAGCTCCGGCATCGATGCCGCTGGCTGCCACAAACAGCAAAACCGGCAGGCACCATGTAGCCAATACCTCTGCTTCCCGTAGCGGATAGTCACGGACAAGTGTCCGCGCAACAATCCAGACAAGCAGGAGCAGGCTCAGTCTGACAGCCTTTACTGTCGGAAAGCGCCAACCGGGAAACAATATCAAGCCGAGGGCCAGACAGGACCAGGCCAGACGTCCCGGCTCATCAAAGGCGTTCAGCACAAACAACCGGGGCGGCACAAATAACAGTGCCACCCCGGCTATTGCCACGCCAATCAGATCAGGGAAGTGAAACCTTGACCTTGAAGAAGTGTGCTCCCGCCGGGGCCGGAGTCTGCCAGTTGCCTTCAGTCAGTTCCTCCCGTCCATAAATGGTGTATTCGCGGAAAGGTTCCAAGTCAGGGACCCAGTTTATGTATGGGATACCATCGACGACTTCCACTTCACAGTAAAATATGGAGTCGGGATCTGTCGGTATGGTACCTGCAACATACTCCTCCCAGACAGTCAGGCTATGACCGCTACTGTCCTTTTTACCGGTCAGGGTGTTTGCCGCTACCTCATAGTCACCCTCAGCTTCGAGCATGATTTCCGGATAGGCATCCAGCCAGGCATGTGGCACAGGCACGTCTGTGGTAGCGGTCTGACTCTGCTGATTGACCGACAGCAGCGAGCGTCGTGTGACGGTGACATCGGTTTCAGCCTCATTGTTGACAAACGAAGGAGCAAAAGGCTCGAGACCACTCTTGCGCAGCATGATCGTATGTGTGGCGGCGAACCAGCGGGCTCCGCTGGGGGAGGTCATGTCCAGCACACCAATCTCGCTGTCCGTCACATGTCCCGTCGGGAGGTAGTCGAGATAAATCTCCATTTCATCTTCATCCGGGCTGTTCACCTGAACATTGATGCCGCCACTGGCGGCGAGAGGGGTAAGTGTCACAGAAATCTCGGTGGTTTCTCCCGCCAGGACTTTGGCGATTACAGGTTTGTGGTGCTGGTATCCAGCCTTGCGAATCAGGACCACATGTTGTCCCGGACGCAGATCTTCGATGACCAGCGGCTCAAGATCATCGGTAGTTCCGGCAATCCGGTCAGCAACGTCCATGTAAACATCGGCCCCCGGAGGATTGGAGTCAACCCTGATCCGGCCGGCATGACCGCCCTCGAGGACGTTGAAGGCGACCACGTTGACATCACCTTCCACCGGTGTAATGAGGCGGGACTCCTGCCGCGTCGGGTATCCATCAATGCCCACCGTAATCAGCCGTTCACTCAGCAGGTTCTGATTGGCGTCTTTAAGGCCGCTCTCCCCGAGGTTGATCGTTGCCGGGGTGTATTTTCCTGTCGGCTGCATATCGAGATAGATTTCCAGTCCGATGGGATGAGACGAAACTCTGGCAAAGGCCTGCCCCTGTCCCCTGTGCAGAATGAAGGAGCGGGTTGTGGTCAAACCCGACTGCATGGTGAAAGCCGAAGCCAGAGTGCGATGCTCAGTGCCGCCCCACCATTGTGTCCGGTAGCCTTCCGATGTCGCCTTGATGATATAAAACCCCGGCAGCAAGCCGTCGATTTCATAGACTCCATTAGTCACTTGAGCTACATAACTGACACCGTAGAATTTGTTGTGGACCAGAACTTCCCCTGTGTCGATTTCTCCATCGGTGCCGGTGAGGCTGCCCTCGAGCCTGGCACCTTCTGCCAGTGTCATGTTGACATTGGCAACCGTTGCCCCGGAAGCGACTGTCACCTGCAGGGCTCCTGCAGGCGCATTCCGCTGTTCGCCATATATGACATTGCCATACCAGGCGCCCAGCAGGCCGGCCCCGGGATTTAATTCGGTGTGTAATTCATAGGCTCCCGGTACGACATACTCAATCGTGTACTCACCATTGGCATCAGTAACAGCCTTGAGCCTTGTACCATGAATAAAAACAGTCAGATCCTCCACCGGCTGGTTATCTTTCTGCGAAACGATCCGACCGGAAATCGTGCCATATTTCTGCAAACTGGCAACTTCATTGGTTACAGCTATACCGAAATCGCTTACCACAATCTCGGTTCCTTCCTCGTAGGGATCAGCCTCAAGGTATCCATTGTAAACTTCTGATATATGTTCATCATCCATCCACTTGCTCACCCAAAACTCAATCCGGTAAGTGCCGGGTGCAACAGGTATGCTGTAGCTGCCGTCCTCTTCCGCATATTCTTGTGCATAGTATCCCCAGTCACCATTGTTTAACTGGTAGGTATAGATAGAGTATGTATATTCATTCAATGGGTCGCCCGAGCTGGCATCGACAATGTGCCCCCTGATGAAGCTTGCCTTTTTCAGAGATGCGTCGATGCCCGTAATGTGGGTGTCCGGTTGTGAAATCACAATATCGGTGCCACCATCATAAGGAGAGTTGACAAGCACTCCATCGTAGAGTTCTGTCAGATAATCGGCGACATAAACGGATGTCCGGATGCGGTATGTTCCGGGAGGTAATCCGCTAAGTGTATAGTTGCCATCGCCGTAGGTCCAAGCGACATCATAGTAAACCCAGTAACCATCTCTGTACAAATAAGCATAGATATACGCATCCTCAATCGGGTTGTTGGTATCTGCTGCCGTAATTGTGCCGCTGATGCTGGAACCCTTTACCAGTGCGATATCGATTCCTGTCACATCGTGCAGAGGTGATTCCACCTCAATCTCCGGACCATCATCGTATTCACTGGAAAATCCGCCGTTGAAAGCAGTGACATAATTGCCTGAAGATTCTTTGAACTCAAGTTTGTAAAAGCCGGGATCGAGGTCGCCGATTTGATACTCACCGTTTGCGTCTGTATTCACGTAAGAAAAATACAACTCCTCCCAGTACCAATAGTCGTCGTCCCAGCGATATGGGGTAACCCGGATGTCTTCCAGTGGATCATTCGTCTGACTATCCGTAACCGTACCGGCAATACTGCCAGCCTCAACCTGTTGAATGCCCGTTATCATGGAGATAACCACCACCATCAGCCCGACAAACCGCACTGTCAGACCGCCTGTACTTCTCTTCATAACTACCTCCCGGTGCGCCGAACGGCACCAGTCTAGAAGGGGCCTGTAAGGTGCATGCCATCACAGGCTCACAAGTATCTGTACGTTCGTCCTGCACCCGCAGAACAAACAAGGGAACGTACAGATCTGCTGAAGCGCCCCATAAGGTGCTATGAGACTTTGGGTATGTCAAGTTATTTAATAGACTTAATAGATATTTGGGCGAAAGGAATTTTTGCACTATCCAAACTGTCGAAAAATAGAGAATTATAAGTGGACAAAAATACAGTTACGCAGTCCACAGAGAACAACCGCGGAAGGCGCAGAAAAACGCGGAAAGTCAGCCCTTTTTCACCTTTTGTAACTTTTTTTACTTTTTCTCGAAAAGGGGGTTGACAGGGGTTCGGGGGTTGGTGTAGGGTTTGCGGTCGCGTTACGGGCAGGAGGTTCACGAACATCTGCTTTGTTGAGCTTCCGGTACCGGGACGCGCACCGCTGGTAGTGGTAAGAATATTTCAAAATATTTTGCCACACCCCCTTGACAGGGTGGTCCCGAGTGTGCTAGGGTGTCCTTCCGCGTTGCTCAAAGGGGCTTCACCGAAGCCTCAGTGTTTGACTGCGCGGAAATTTGATCTTTGAAAAGTGGAAAGGCTTTTTTTCCTGGCTACTGCGCCATTTTTTGATGTCTCAGGCGTTTTTGCGGAGGCGGCGTGGTTTGCTTTGGAGGAAGA
>CAZMGQ010000142.1:0-6219 GCA_964565855.1 uncultured Lentisphaerales bacterium
CGCCCTGGTGGGCAACTGGCACAACACCTGGATCGGCATGATGGCCGACTTCGGCATCCCCGGTGCCATCGCCTGGGCGTTCTTTGTCATGGCGCTGCTCTACCTGACCTACAGCCGCCTGCAGCAGTTGCCTCAGGGCAGCTTCCAGTACACTGTCATACTCTACCACTGTTGCGGTGCCATTCTGATGCTGCTCGCTTCACACACTTCGGGACACAGCGCACTGGCACCGTTCCAGTGGTGGCCGGTCTTCGGTCTTGTGCTGGCCGTCAAAATCCCGGAAGCCGAGCTGCAAATCGAGGAGGCAAGAGATGAAACTGAAGATCAAGAGAGTTTACGAAACACCCGCCGCTACGGACGGAACGCGGGTCCTGGTCGAACGCCTGTGGCCCCGGGGGCTCTCCAAGCCCCAGGCTCGCGTTGATCTCTGGCTGAAAGATATCGCCCCGACCACCGGGCTGCGCAAGTGGTTTGCCCACGACCCCGACAAGTGGCCCGAGTTTCAGCGGCGCTACCTGGCCGAGCTGCAGGGCAATCCGGCACTGGCAGAGCTTGAGTCGCTGGCCCGCAAAGGCCCCGTGACTCTGGTCTATGCCGCCCGCGACGAGGAACACAATGGAGCCCTTGTGCTGAAAGAGATGCTGGAAAAAAAAGACTGACACCGCTAAGATGACCGCATTTCTCGAAGACACTCAGGAGCAGCGTAATGAATTCGAAAGCACAGACTGGTACCGCACAAATTCTGGATGGCCGCAAACTGGCAGCCGAAATTCGTGCCGAACTGGCCGCTGAAGTGTCTGAGCTGGCAGCCACGGGTCTGGTCCCGGGGTTGGCGGTGGTGCTGGCCGGGGAGAACCCGGCCTCGGTCTCCTACGTCACGGCCAAAGAAAAAGCCTGTGCCGAAGCCGGCATCCGCTCATTCCCGCACCATCTGCCCGCCGACACGGAGCAGGAGGAACTGCTGCGACTGATCGAAAAGCTCAACCACGACCCGGACGTCCACGGCATCCTGATCCAGCTCCCCCTGCCAGAGGGGCTGGACGAATCCGCCCTCCTGCGCGCCGTCGTGCCGGAGAAAGATGTCGATGGCTTCCACCCGGTCAACATCGGCAAGCTGGTGCTGGGCGAAGAAGCCTTTCTGCCCTGTACCCCGCACGGCGTCGTAACCATGCTGCAACAGGCCGGAATTGCAACTCCCGGCAAGCATGTGGTGATTGTCGGACGCAGCAACATCGTCGGCAAGCCGCTCGCCAACCTGCTTATGCAGAAAAACCTGCAGGCCGATGCTACCGTGACTATCTGCCATACCGGCACGCGCGATCTGGCAGTCCATACACGCCAGGCCGACATTCTGATTGTCGCGGCCGGCCGTCCCGACACTGTTACCGCCGATATGGTCCGCGAAGGCGCGGTGGTAATTGATGTCGGGGTCAACCGTGTGCCGGACGCCTCACGCAAATCTGGCTACCGCCTGGTGGGCGATGTCGATTACGGAGCACTGCTGCCCCGGGTCTCGCACATTACTCCCGTACCGGGCGGCGTCGGACCGATGACGATCGCCATGCTGCTCAAAAACACCGTTCTGGCCGCACGGCGACTGGCCGGCGGGGAACAGTCCTGAGCGCCAGTCTGTTGGACTGCCGATTGCAGCCCGCCTGTTGCTGTAGCGACTCGTCACGAAAAGCACCCAAGCCAATCTGTCCGTGGAAATAAACCTGACTGCCAACAAAAAACATGTCGTCTGCGATGCACCGCTAAGACACACCGCCACCCCTGCTATTGCAGCGAGTGGCCAACCTCCCGGCGAGAGCCTGGAACTCCTTATAAACGGTATCGCGCACGATTTCAACAATCTGCTCAGTATCATCCGGGCCAGCGTTAACCGTTGCCGGAGCGGCAAGATCCCCGGCGGCGATATCGATGAAGAGATGATCGTCATCGCCCAGGCCACACACCAGGCCGACAACCTGCTCCGGCAACTGCAGTTTTACACCGGCTCTGCGGCAATGATTCTCAGGCCTCTCGATTTTGCCAGCCTGCTGAACGATATCAAACCACTCCTGCGAGTGGCCGTACCGAGGAGGATTTCGATCAAACTCAAGACTGCTGACAGCCTGCCCCCGATCAAAGCCGACCGCACACAACTGATCCAGGTGCTGGCCAACCTGGTTATCAATGCCGCCGAGGCAATTATCGACCGTCCGGGACAGATTACCATCAAAACCAGCCTCGCCACCAACGGCGAAGACATCACCCCCATGGCCGATACCGGTGTTCTGACAAACGGCCCCTCCCTGCGTATTTCCATCAGCGATACAGGTATCGGGATCCCTGCCACACAGATCAGGCAGATTTTCCACCCCTACTTTTCCACCAAAGGCACCGGACGTGGCCTCGGTCTCTCCACCGTTTCGGCCATCGTGGCGGCTCACGGGGGCGTCTTGCAGGTGGAGTCCCACCCCGGCCGGGGTTCCACCTTTGTCATCTTGCTGCCGATCATCCCCGATTCTCCCGAGCACAATTTTTCGACACGCAGAGAAAACCCGACCACAGACTCCGATACTGCCATAGTGCCCCTCTGTGTACTGCTTGTAGAAGACGACCCCCGCGTCCGACAGGTCACACAGCTCATGCTGGAGGCGCTGGGTTGCAAGGTGCTGAGCGCTGCCAATGAAAATGAGACCAGCCGCTTACTGCAAGATCATCACGGACAGATCGACGGAGTGCTGCTCGACGCCAACCTCAGCGATATGAACGGTTTGCGGTCACTACGGGCAGTTCGCAAGCTCTGTCCCGGCAGGCCGGTATTTCTCTTTTCCGGTCACGACGAAGCCATGGTCCGCCGGTCCCTTGCCGGTCAGCCGTTCGATGGCTTCATAGCCAAGCCCTTTACTCGCTCGGACTTGGCCGCCATGCTGGTCAGTTTTCGACAGGAAAAGCTGACAAGGCATGCCCCAGATTTGCCGGATGCGCCAGGTAGTAGGTGCAGCGGCACTGACTGAGTTCTTCGACTTCGGTGCGCAACTGCTTGTTAGCCGGATTCAACAGCGCCACCATCAGGTTATTGCCCAGTTTGGCAAAGGGTATCGCGCCCTTTATCCGTACAAAAATCGCCGGCAGCGTAGCAGCGACATCTGGTGTAATATCAAAAATCTCCAGCCGTAGCGGAACAATCTTATAGGTCTCAGCCAGCAGCAACACAGCCTGGTCGCTGCGATCGGGGTGCAACTGTTCCAGACTACAGAGGGTGGAAATGGGGACCTCGGGAACGCCCTGTCCAATCTCGGTCAGATCCACCGTCAGCTTTTCATATTCCGCCACATCGAGAAAGCCGCGTTCGTGAAAAATCCACGCCAGATTCATCTCTTCAAAGGCCGCTGCCATATGCAGTTGGGCCGGATCCAGCTCGACCCGGCTGGCGCCGGCAGACTCAGCATCCGGGGCTTCTTCATCCTCCACGGGCCTGGCTGCCAGCTCCTGCTCGATATCACGTAGTTGGCCTGCCAACCGGTATATTTCGCCATCAGCAAGGTAAGGGTCCAGACGCGGCAGAAAGGCCACAGCCGCAGCCTTTTTGTCTGCCTTCAGCAATACCTCAACCAGATGCTTCCACGAATCACACGCCTTCTGATAGTCGCCCACCTGTTCGTAGGCGCCTCCCAGATATTCGAGCGACACCCGGTCGTGGGGCATCGTCCGCAGGATATTTTCAAAGAAGCTGATTGCTTCCCGTACCTTGGCAGTTTTTTCGCTCATTTCCAATCAAACCAGCAGTAAACAACCCCGACTATACCACAGATGAAGTCGCTTCAACCATAGATAAAAGCAACCGCCCGCGGGTTACTGTTGCGGCTTCCAGTTGACCCACTCCGGCTCCATTCCGGCAAAACGTTTCTCCATCACACGCATTGCCTCTTCGTTGTTGTCGATCAGGATACAGTTGCGGTCGAGCGCGACAGCGGCTTCGCCAAACGAACCGCTCCCGGCAAAAAAATCCAGCAGCAGGTTATCGGGATGCGAGTGCACCTTCACAATCCGGTCCAGAACCCCTCTGGGCTTCTGGGTTGGATAGCCTGTCTTTTCACGTCCGTTCGGACTTACAATCGTGTGCCACCAGGTGTCAGTGGGGGTTTTCCCACGTGCAGCTTTTTCGGCCCCCACAAGCCCCGGCGCCATATAGGGAATTCGATCACACTCCTCAAGATCGAACTGATAGTTTTTCGGATTCCTGGCATACCACAGGATATTGTCGTGCTTGGCGGGCCAGCGAGATTTGGAACGTGCGCCATAATCGTACGCCCAGATAATTTCATTTATAAAGGAATCGCGACCGAAAATCATATCGAGCAGCACCTTCACATAATGCACCTCGCGATAGTCGATATGAAAAAACAGACTGCCACTGTCTTTGAGAATACGCCTCGCTTCTTCAAGCCGTGGTTCCAGAAAAACGAGATAATCATCAAAAATGTCGCTGTACTCCCTGGAGCCCAGCTTGACGGTTCGATAACGCTTGCCCTTAAACCCCGTCCGATCGCCATCTTTGTCGCGGACGGTCGCCAGACTTGTCCGACGCTGCACCTTGCCGGTATTGAAAGGAGGGTCGATATAAATCAAGTCAATCGAATCAGCGGGGAGTTCTTTCAGTATCGGCAGATTATCACCAAAATATATTTGCAAGCTACTCATCATTCACCAGATAAAGGTATCAACGGACAGTCAGTACAGATTATTAAAATTATGCTGCCTAAGTCAAGCATCACCCATGCATTCCTCTGTAATCTGGAGATTCTCTTGCAAGATTACAGTCAGACATATCGCACGAAATATTTTTGCACTGTAATCTGGCGTTTGTTTTGCAAGATTACGGTGACCTCCTCAAGCCGCTATGATACCACACTGTAATCTGGCATTTCATTTGCAGGATTACAGCCGACTACCCGCATCATCATGGCATCGCACTATAATCTGGCGATCTGTTTGCCAGATTACGGTAAACTCCAACCAATGGCATGTTACAGAGCCAGCCTGTGGCAGAGTCCCGACACTGCCATGCACCATAATCTGGCAATACCTTTGCAAGATTACAGCCTCCGAAAAGGTAGAGCATGTTTCGCCGATATATATGTCGCATCGTAGTCTTGCGCACAGACGAAGTCGCCGCGGATAATTTCGGTGGAACTATCTCTCAAAAGAATATTTCCATTAGTAAAGCGGTGTGCTAGGATATGCGGTCGTAATTGAGTGCTGCCCTCACTGGGCGAACAGGATTTGCAGGCACCTGGAGGAAAACAATGGACAATGTCAACATACGTACCGACGATTACCCTATGGAGCGCGACGAGTGGATCGAATCGCTGAACGAAGTCATCAGCCGGGCCGGGCCGGAACGGGTCCAGGCACTGCTGGGTGACCTGGCACGCTTTGCCCACAGCCAGGGCGTAAGGTTGCCGTTCAGTGCCAATACACCTTATATAAACACCATCCCGGTCAACGAAGAACCCACCTATCCCGGTGATCAGGAAATCGAACAGCGCATCGAAAACCTGCTGCGCTGGAACGCCATGGCCATGGTCGCCCGTGCCAACCGCGAGGAGGATGGAATCGGCGGCCATATCGCCAGCTATGCCTCGGTCGCAACGCTCTTCGAAGTTGGGCTGAACCATTTTTTCCGCGCCAAGTCTGACGACCATCCCGGCGACCTGATCTTTTTCCAGGGACATTCATCGCCCGGCATCTATGCCCGCGCTTTCCTCGAAGGCCGCATCACCGAGGAACAGATCGACACCTTCCGCCACGAGCTGCACGACCAGCCCGGCCTTTCCTCCTACCCCCACCCCTGGCTGATGCCGGACTTCTGGCAGTTCCCCACCGTCTCGATGGGGCTCGGCCCGATCCAGGCCATCTATACCGCCCGCTTCAGCAAATATCTGGAGGACCGCGGCCTGAAACCCGTCTCCGACCAGAAGGTCTGGGCCTTTATCGGCGACGGCGAAAGCGACGAGCCGGAAACGCTCGGTGCCATCACCCTCGCCGCCCGCGAACATCTGGACAACCTGATCTTTGTCATCAATGCCAACTTGCAGCGGCTCGACGGGCCGGTCCGTGGCAACAGCAAAATCATTCAGGAACTCGAAGCCTCCTTCGCCGGAGCCGGCTGGAACGTGATCAAGGTCATCTGGGGCTCGGACTGGGATCCGCTGCTGGCGGCCGACAAGC
>CAZMGQ010000143.1:0-6214 GCA_964565855.1 uncultured Lentisphaerales bacterium
GATGGCAGCCATTGCGCGACTTGTCTGCCATGCGAGCTTTTCTCGGTGGAGGTAGCGGCGACATTCATCGAGCGCGATTTGTCCCATGCGGTGACATTCGCTGCCGATGGACCCGGCAATGTGGGGCGTGAGGACGACGTTGGGGAGACTGTAGAGCGGCGACTCGGCTGCGGGCGGCTCGGGGAAGGTGACGTCGATGATCGCCAGCAGGTCGGGGCGGTCGGCCATGACTTCGCAGAGAGCCGGTTCATCCACAATGGCACCGCGTGCGGTATTGATAAAGGTGGCGTCCGGTTTGAGGCTCTCCAGCAGCTCGCGCGAGATCAGACCACGGGTGGCGGGCAGGTTGGGGGCGTGGAGGGAGACGACATCGCTGGTGGCGCAGAGTTCTTCGAGCGAAATCATTTTTACCCGCAGCCCGAGTTGGTCGGCCTGGGCCTGGTCCAGATAGGGGTCGTAAGCAACGACTTCGAGTTCGTGGCTCTGGAGGCGTTGGGCGACGAGGCGTCCGATCATGCCGAGCGAGATCAGGCCCACTCGGGCACCGTAAGCACCGGGGATGCCCTCGCTGTGCCAGCGTCTGGTTTCGCGCAGCAGACGGACGTGTTGCCAGACCTTTTTGAGTGCAAGGATGATCTGGGCTTCGGTGAACTCGGCCACCGGCACGCCGTTAGCGGCGAAACTGCTGGTGATGGTGATCGAACGCTGCCAGAAAGGCTCGGGGGTAATATGTTTGATGGAGCCGGCACCATAGAAAACAGCCTTGAGTTGCGGCATCCGCTCCAGCAGGGCTGCATCGAAAACCGGGCTGCCCCAGCCGCCGAGGACGATTTCGGCCGTGGCCAGCTCGTCGTCCGTCGCAAAGGGTGCTTCGACCATGGGGGCGGGACGGATAAAGTCGAGCAGTTCGGCGAACTGTGCCTGCTGAGCGGTGGAATAAATCCGGTCACGCATGGTTTGCGGCAGCAGGTAGAGGGCTTTCTTTTTCATGGTTGGGCTTGATTGTGCTTGTAACAGTAATTTCAGAAATCGGGAGGAGTGGCAGGCAGGGTGCGGACGCGGCGTCCCTCAAGCTGTACACGTCCGGCGGCGATCAGGCGCAGCGCGGCGGGGAAAGCCTCGTGTTCGGCAGTCTGGATGCGGGCATGGAGGCTGGCGGGGGTATCATCCTCTTCCACCGGCACGCTGCGCTGCAGGATGATCGGGCCGGTATCGGTACCCTCATCCACAAAATGGACCGTACAGCCGGCGACTTTGACCCCATATTCCAGCGCCTGCTGCCAGGCGGCGAGACCGGGGAAAGCCGGCAGGAGCGAGGGATGGATATTGAGGACCCGACCTGCGAAATGTTGCAGCAGGCGCGGTTTGACGATACGCATGAAACCGGCCAGGATGACCCATTCGACGTCGTGCTCGACAAGTCTGGCAATATAGAGCTCCTCGGCACGACCGTCGAGCCTGGTACGGTAAGGGGCCGGATCCAGATAGTAGCCGGGTATGTTGTGGCGGGCGGCACGATCGAGAATGCCGGCAGCGGGTACGTCGGCAATGACGCAGGTGATGCGGGCATTGAGGGAGCCTGCCTCGATGGCGTCCTGGATCGACTGCATGTTGGAGCCGGAGCCGGAGCCGAGGACGCCGAGGCGCAGGGGTGGTCGGTCGGATGCCGCAGCAGTTGGCGGGGGTTGTTGAGCCGGGCTGCTGCTCATGGAGTCTCCAGGCGGGCCTGGAATGGAGTCGCAGGCAGACCGGCACTATTGTAGAGTGTGGTTACGGGATTGTTGGCCCAGGCATAACGGACGGCGACCGGGTTGGTGACCTCGCCGTTGCGGAGGATGACGGTATCGCCTTCGATGGTGGCATCGGCCCAGCGGTAGTTGCCGTCGGGTCCGGCAATGGCGAAGCCCTTGACTTCACCGCCACGAGCTTCGAGACCTGTGCCGACATGATCAAAGTGTACGACCAGCGAGTTTTCGCTGCGGGTCAGCTTGCGCATTACCGGGCCGCTGTGGAGCAAGTCGCGACCGTAGGCGGTGCGGAGAGCGGCCAGGGCCAGGCGTTCGCCAACGGTTTTTTTGTCGCGTGGATGGATGTCGTCGGCCTCGCCAACATCGATCAGGACAGCCTGGGCGGTAGAGGGCAGGGCGAGGGTAGCCGTCTGGGCATCGCGCAGGGCGGCCCAGTTGGAGTCGGCATTGGGGTCGATAGTCCAGGGCATGAAGTTGGCCAGTTGGCACCAGAGGAAGGGCAGTTGGGGCTGATCCCAGCGCTGACGCCAGTCCCGGATGAGGGTCGGGAAGAGCTGGTGATATTCCTCTGCCCGGCTGGCATTGCTTTCGCCCTGATACCAGATGAAGCCGGCGATGGAGTAGGGGATGATGGGATCGACCATGCCATTATAGAGGCTGGCGGGCGTATGTGAGCCGATGACACCCGGTTTGGCCGGTTTGGGGAACTCACGGATGTCATATTCGATCTGGTAGCTCCACTTGCCGGCGAGGTTGATCGGTTGGGCATCGACGTTGGCGAGGCTGATCATCTGGGGACCACGCAGGATGCCGCCGTGGGCATAGTTGTCGAAAACTCTGACCGCCACGACAGCCTGTCCGGCCTTGACCAGTGAGGCAGGCACCTGATAGACACGTGGTAGGGCCCAGTGGTTGGGCACATCGAGACCGGTTGCACCGACCTCAACACCGTTGAACCAGGTGGTGTCGGCATCGTCGATGACGCCCAGAGAGAGGGTCAGCTCGCGGTCGGCCCAGTCTTCGGGCAGTTCGAACTCGCGGCGCAACCAGACGACGCCGTTGAGGTTTTCGAGACCTCTGTTACGTTCCCAGTTGCCGGGAACGGGCATGGTCGGCCAGTCGGCCGCGGAAGTTTCCGGCAGGGCCCAGGTCAGGGCTTCGGGCGTCGGTTCGCGGTCGGGGAAACGGACGCTCTTTTCGTGCAGTTCGAGCCACTCGGCGTATTGGGCTTCGGCTTCGGGGGTGGAAACGGCGAGTGCGACAGCGTCGCCATGTTTTTCCACATAATGATCAAAGTTATTGGCGGCAAGAGCTTCGAGCGAAGTCCATGATTCGGCGGGAGTACCGCCGTAGGAGGAGTCGATCAGTCCGATCGGAGGTGTGCCTTCGAAAGACTGCTGCAGCGTCAGTCCGAAATGATAGCTGACAGCGGAAAAGTTGGCAGCGACCTTCGGTTCACAGACTTGCCATTCGGCGGCAACATCTTCGGCCGGTTCGATTGCAGTCAGGCGGGGGACCTTGAAGAGTCGGATGGTGCTGTTGGTGGCGGCGGCCACCGCTGCGGCACCGTCATCGGTGTTGCGCAGGGCCCAGGCCATGTTCGACTGGCCGGAGCAGAACCAGACTTCGCCGATCAGAACATTGCTATATTCGACCGGTAGAAAACCGCGTGATGAGATGCGCAGCAGGTAGGGCTCGTGCGACCAGGGCATAGTCGGCAACAGAGCCTTGAAAGCACCCGAGCGGCTGCTCTCCGTACGGGCGGCGGCGGCGACGCTGCCGTCAGAGGTGCGGATCAGCTCGACACGGATCTGTTGGCGACCGGCGGAGGCCTGACCCCAGACGGGGATCGGCTGACCGGCCTGCAGGACCATGTGGTCGCCGAAAATCGAAGGCAGTGTGGCAACCGGTGGTGGTGGTGTTTTGGGACTGCCGCTTCTGCCGGGGCTGTCCGCACCGGCGGGTAGCGGACGTTCTAGCGTGAGGCAGGCGGTCGTGAGGACTACCATTAAGAGGCTGAGTGATCGGATCAGACGCATTTTATTGACTCTTGTTCGGGAGTGGCGGGTTATCATGAAAAGCGGAAGCTGGTCCGGGGGGAACCGGTGGCATCGCACCAGGTGCCACGGATACGGGACTCGCTGTCGTCGGGTTTCCAGAGAAACAGCACGACGTTGAAGCCGTGTGAGAGCGGAATGTTGTCGAGGCGTGTGCCGTCCTCTTTTTCCTGGAGGGTGGCACTGTACACCTTGCCGCCGACCATGACCTCGACCGAGCCCTGACCTTCGAGAATCAGCGAGCTGCTGGTAACTTCGGCCTCGAAGCGGCTCAAAATATAAATCGGGGATGCGAGGTTGCTGGCGGCGGCACCAACCCAGCCTTCGGGACGCTGGATGTCGATCCAGCGATCGGCGGCGGCAAAGGCCAGAATGGGAGGCTGGGTGCTGTTGGCGGGGATTGTCGCCTGCAGCAGGGCTTCTGCGACAGTCGAGCTGGTGGCCGTATTGCGGATCCAGAGCTGTGCAGGAAAACCTGTGCCCCCGGCCGGCTCGGCGGTGGCTGTATCGGCTTTGGCAGCATCGGAGGCACGGGGCAGACGGTGAGCCGCCCGGACCAGTTCGACCCGACGGTCAGACGCATCGTAGAGATTGTAATCGAAGCGGGCGGTCAGTCCGGCACTGTCCTCCGGCAAGGCGAAGGAGAGCGAATGGACCGACCGGGCGCCGGCGGCGATTGTAAACGTCAGGGTTTCCGACTCCACCGGTTTGTCGCGCAGTTTGAAGACAGCTTCGAGTCGGCCGCTGAAAACGTCGGGCGAGTCATTTACAATCGTAATTTCCCGTGCGATGCTGGTGGATTCCAGTGTCGGCTCTTCGGTAGTCGTGTCATAAACGGCAAGCGGACGGAAAAGGGCGGCAGCAATTTCGGTGACAGGGCTGCGGAGAGACTCGCGTCGCCGGTAGGGTGTCCAGAAATCGAAGCCGGTGGACCGGGCCGGAATCGTGGGGAACTTCAGGCCGGGAGCGTCCTCGTCCTCGAACTCCTGCTGCATGACCTCGGCTGGCAGGGCTTCGAGCTGGTTGACCATGCTGGCGATGCTGACCCCGGCAGCTCCGGCGGCCCGGGCGGCCGATACAGTCGCTTCGACCGTGTCGGCATCGGGATTCGGCTGCACGTCGGCCGTCGAGACAAGCCAGGGGATGCCGGCGGCTGTGGCAGCCGCCCCGTGCGGGAGGGTTGCCGGTGCCAGGCTGAGGAGCGACTGGTCGGCAACCGGCCAGTGGACACTGGCGCAACCCAGTGAGGCCGACCGGGTAGGGTCCAGTTCGCGGATACTCTGCAGGATGCGTGGCAGCTCGCGGAAGGCGGGTGAAGGCAGGTTGAGATTATCGATCAGGCGGTTGCCCAGACTCCAGATGATGACCGAGGGCCGGTTGCGCTCGGCCAGTACGAGGCGGCGCAGGTGGTTGGAAGCATGTGTCCAGAACTCCGGCGTGTGGCTGGCGAGATTTTCGGCAGCACCGTCGATCGCACTTTCAAGGGTCAGCAGCAGCCCCTCTTCATCGGCCAGATCGCGCAGGAGGCGTGTTCCCCAGCCGCCGGTGAGGTGGGCGTGGTTGATATTGGCCACCCGCAGGTGGGCGAACCAGCGCTTGATCCAGTTTTCCGTTCCCTGATGCAGCAGGGCAGCAGGAGCGGCGGTGGAAAAGAGTTTGAGCGGCTGGCCGTTGAGCAGGAGTTGGCCGTTTTCGGTCCTGATTTCGCGGAAACCGAAGCGCTCGCCCTGGACGTAGAGAGCCCGGCCGGATTCGGAGATACGCAGGCGCAGCATGTGGAGCTGGGGGTTGTCGGGCGACCAGAGGGGGGCATCCTGCCAGGGGGCTTCGAGCCGGTAGGTGATGGACCCCTGGGCGGGAATCTCGCAGGTCTGGTCTTCGAGCGTCAGGACCGGTTTGGCGGTGGCCAGACGCAGGCTGGCTTTCCAGGGGACGATATCGTTGTGGACCGTGACCGTGCGGGGACGGCGCGAGGCGTTGGTGAGGGTGACCTCGGCTGTGAAGGTGCCTTTGCGTTGCGAGGTCTCGATGGCGATTTTGCGGGCATGAATTTCGGAACGTTCGACAATGCGGACATCCTGCCAGATACCGGCAAAAGCGTTGTGACCGGCAGCCATGCGGCAGCGGTGATCCTCATCGCGCGGGACATCCATGATACGGATGACCAGTTCGTTGACATTGGGGGAGAGGGCGTCGGTGATATCGACCTCAAAAGGCGTGTAGGCGTCATAAGTCTCGCCGACGGCGGTGTCGTTGACAAAGACTGTGGCACAGGGCCCGACTCCGTCGAACTGCAGGATGGCGCGGCGGTTGCTGCGACGTTCGACCCGGATGAAGCGACGCAGCCAGCCGTTGCGGCTCGTGCCCCAGTGGGCGGGATAGCCGAAGGCGGTGGCAGATGCGCCCCTG
>CAZMGQ010000144.1:0-6147 GCA_964565855.1 uncultured Lentisphaerales bacterium
GAACCGCAATTGAAAGGGATTGCGCATAGGAGAGCAGAATCCTCCGCATAATAGGGCCTTATGACCAATCAAACCCCCGAGATCAGACACAACCCGCCGCTCTCTCCCGGCAATCCCCCCGAGGCACGGTTCAGACTCTGCCACAATCCCCCACCCTGCCCGCCCTGCTGCATACCTTTGTCCACAGTCCCGGCATGACTGCCTATCAGCGAATACAGGTGCCGCCAACCGGACCGGAAAATCAGATTTCCCCTCCCGGAGATGGCGCCTCTCTGTATGACAGACATTCCTGTCTGTCCAGAGCAAGCCCGGAAACCACCTGACGATACGCCACTCAAGAGGGACGACTGTCACGTTGGAGGGTAAGATGAAAACGGCGGCAAGGGGTTGCGCATAGGAGAGCAAAATCTTCCGCAGTTTTGGGTCTTTCAAGCAAGGCTGGACCTGCAAAGGTGGAGTTGATATAGTGAAACCGACTGAATTACATGCTTTGCAGAGAGGGAAACATGAAACGCTGGTTCAGAAGAAACACACCCGGGGAAGATACTGACGCGACAGATCAAAATAAACACCCGCAGCCGCGATCTGCAGACAGCAGTGATCGGAAAGGTGCTGCCGCTTCAGAACCCGGCGCATCCCCCATCCGGATCGGTGGTGCCGCCGCAAAAGCCAGTGCTCCCACCGTACGTTTGCGCGCTGTCCCCCGGAATGGATCCCCCACCCCATCGTCCGATGTTCCATCCGGTGCGCCCCCGGCGCCGCCAGCCGTCCCGGTCAGCAGCCGCCGCACTCTCTATAAACAGCTCATGAACGGGTTTTACGATGCGATCCTGATTACCGACAACAAGGGACATATCGTCGAGAGCAATGTCAGGGCACCGGAGCTGTTTGGTTTCAGCAACGATGAACTGTGGGACATGCGGATCGCCGGGCTGATTGCCGGGCTCGATGAAGGACTTTTCGAACGTATTCGCACGGCCATCGATGGCGAACGACGCGTCCTGATCAATACCCGCTGCACCCGCAAGGACGAAACCCAGTTCCCGGCCGAAGTCGGCATCAGTGTTGTAGCCATGCTCGGCAAGGACGATTTTGTCTTTACCGTCCGCAATGTGGAGCGCCGGGCGGCACAACTGCGAACCCTGCGTGCCGGCCAGAATGCCTTTATGGCTTCGCTGGCCGGCGGCTTCATCTGTGATGCCGGTGGAAACCTCGTCACAGTCAACAACGCCTTTCTGGAACTCCTGCAACTCAATCCTGCCGAGCCGGTGGCGGGAATGCCCCTGACACGATTTTGGCCCGGCCTGGAACAACAGATCGAAACCCTGCAAAGTGGTGCGATGCAAACCTGCCGTTGCAAAGCCGGAGTTGCCGGAACAGAGCGTGACTTCAGTGTCAGCCTGGCTCCCAACCGGACCGGCACCAATACTGCCGAAGGTTTTGTCGGCTCGATCATTCCGGTCTCCCCCAGTATCTGAGTCCGCCCATGCCAATCATTGACCAATATCTGACCCACATCGTCGATCACGGTGCCAGCGACCTGCACCTGTCATCCGATCACCCCCCCTTCTGGCGGCAGGATGGCATCATTGCACCTCTCGGCGGCGACGCCCTGACCAGCGACCAGATCATGCAGATGCTGCGCGAAATCATGCCGCCGCACAACTACAACGAACTGCTCGAGTCCTGCGATACAGACTGTGCCTATGCCATCCCGGGAGTCGGCCGTTTCCGTGTCAATGGCTTCAAGGACATGAACGGTTTCGGGGCGGTCTTCCGTCAGATTCCGGAAAACATTCCAACTTTCGACGAACTCAACCTCCCCTTCGCCCTGCGTGACATGTGCCTGCTCTCAAAAGGGCTGGTGGTTATCACCGGTCCGACCGGCAGCGGCAAATCAACCACCCTGGCGGCGATGATTGACTATATCAACAACCATCGCACCGAACACATAATCACCATCGAAGATCCGATCGAGTTTGTGCACCGTTCCAAACGCTGCCTGATCAACCAGCGCGAAGTCCACCGCGACACCGCCAGCTTTACCAGTGCCCTGCGGGCAGCCTTGCGCGAAGACCCGGATATCGTGCTGATCGGTGAAATCCGTGATCTGGAGACGATGGAGATCGCCATCGAAACAGCCGAAACCGGGCACCTCGTGCTGGCCACACTGCATACCAATACCGCCATCGCCACAGTGGACCGGATCATCGACCGTTTTCCCGGTGAAAGGCAGAACCAGATCCGCAGCATGCTGGCCGATACTCTCAAGGGGGTAGCCGCCCAGGTCCTCTGTTCGCGCGTCGGCGGCGGACGGGTGGCAGCTTTCGAGATGCTGGTCGTCAACCTGCCGGTGGCCGCCATGATCCGCGAATCCAAAACACACATGCTGATGTCGGTTATGCAAACGAGCCGAAATCTCGGTATGCAGACTTTCAATGACGAACTGGTTGAGCTGGTTACGCGTGGCGTCATCACGCCCGAAGAAGCCTACACGAAAGCTGTTGAAAAACAGGAAATCGAAGAGAAACTCAATGCGCTTGAAATCGACATGAGTTTCAAGGATCTCGCCGAAGAACGCTCACGTCAGAATCGGCTGACTGTCATTCAAGAACATGTCGCAATCCTCCGCGAAGCCCTGAGTGATGATCCTAACGATGTTGATGCCATAAGTAATCTGGCCTGGGTCCTGGCAACGGCACCCTTTGAAGAGATACGTAACGGCAGGGAGGCCACCCGGCTGGCCGAACGGGCCAACTCGGCCACCAGAGGAAGGGATCCGAATATCCTCGCCATCCTGGGTGCAGCCTATGCCGAACAGGGCAACTTCCGCCGCGCCATCTCTGTCACCCGCAATGCCATCAAGAGTTTTGAGAAGGATGGCAATGACACTATCACAGTCGCCCTCAAACAGCGGCTCCGCACCTTCGAGTCCGGCCAGCCCTATCACGACGATACGTGACCTGGAACCGCAGGGCTCCGTACCTGCCCCAAATTGAAGGGCTAACCGGTGGTGAGCCGCCGAAACATTGTATGACAGGCATTCCTGCCTGTTCAGAGAAAGCAAAGAAATAGCCACAAAAAAACTTCGACTCCCGCAATCTCCTGCGGGAGCCGAAGCTCAATCTCAAATCATCTGCCGACTCAGTTCTGTTCTTCTGCGTCGTCGTCCTCTTCCAGCCGCGAGATCACTTCGACCCGCTCAAGAGCCCGCATCTCATCTTGCCACTCGCTCACTTCGGCCTCGGTTGACAGCAGTTTGCCTTCGGGCGTGACATATTTCTGAGCCAGCCTGGCACCTTCGGGCAGATAAGTCTCGGTAGCGTCTTCCGGCTTCACAACCCCGACCGTCACAAAGATGATGGTTTCAGTCTGAACCTTCTGCGTCGATCTATGCGAGAAGAGCCAGCTCCCGATCAGGGGGATATCGCCCAGCAGGGGAACTTTTTTGACAATCTGTTCATCGCGCGTCGTGGTCAGACCACCGATAACGGCTGTTTTGCCATCACCCAGCGAAAAGACCGTCCGGACACGCTTCGAGTTTATAATCGGATAGCGGGTCAGCCCATCGCCCGGAGCATAGTACATGTCAAGCTCGCTGATGGTGGGCTGAATGGTGACCGTGATGTTGGTGGCGTTATTGACCCGTGGCGTCACGTCAACCTTGATTCCGTAGGTGAAGAAAGCCTCTTCAATGTAAGGCAGATTCTCGTTACGGCCCGGGATAACATCCATCTCAGTCGAATAGGTGTAGGTTTTATTGTCACCCGTACCCTCCGTCTCCATCTTGACCTTGACGTAGGGCTCTTTGCGTGACATGTCGATGATGGCCCGTTCCTCGTTGGCCACGATCACCTTCGGATTCGAAACCAGCGAACTGTCGGCCGTCTCCTCAAGAACGCTGAGGGCTACCCGCAGGGCGTCAGCCGAAAAGACAGCCGTCTGGACATCGCTGATGCCGCGCCAGGCACCACCCGACTGATTCCAGCCCTCGACCGAGGCGGCCCCGGATGCTGTCAGGAGACCGTCAACAAAGGGCCCACTGCCGCTGGCAACTGTATCAATCGGTGCAGCCCGGCCACCGGCATAATCACCTGTTGCACGTTCATTTGCTCTGAAGGAAGCACCGCCCCGCTCGCGGATTTTGCTCTTGGTCCTGTCACGGGTAATCGGCAGAAACTGTCCGTCGGCAGACATACCGCCACCGATTCCGAGCGAGTAATTCCGCAGCATCTCCCAGTCGACACCGGTTGTCTTGCCGGCCCTGCCGGTCACTTCGACAATCTTGGCCTCAATATAAACCTGCGGGCGCGGATTATCGATCATCTTGATCACGGCCCGGACCTCTTCCATCTTGAGGGCCGAGGTACTGACGACCACCGTGTTGCCGGCCGGATAGGAGACTACACGGCCATCTTCAC
This sequence comes from uncultured Lentisphaerales bacterium, assembly GCA_964565855.1. GTDB lineage: Bacteria > Verrucomicrobiota > Kiritimatiellia > RFP12 > JAZUKQ01 > CAZMGQ01. The sequence continues at coordinate 4,422 of CAZMGQ010000144.1, forward strand.
GCATGGCCACCACAACTTCTTCCCTGGGTTCTTCCGTCTCACCGAAAGCACCGGTTCTCGTCCTGGGTGTGCTCCGCGGTGCGGGACGGCGGGCCGCTCCCTTTTCTTCGACGGCGATGCCTAGGAACGTTTTCAGCAGTTCGGCGGCTTCGCTGGACTTGAGGTAGTCGAGCTCGAAAGATTCCGTAATCCAGGGCTCACGCTCGTCGGGATTCTTGGGCACGACAACGTAGATCTCGGTATCGACCGGACGTTCGGTCAACTGCAAACCACAGGGATCCAGCAGCGACTGGAGCACCGGCTTCCAGGGCCGGTCGGTCACATCTGCCGAGACAAGCTGGGTCGTATTGGTCGCCACCCAGATAATACTGACTCCGGCAACTTTCGAGATCAGCTTGACCGCCTCGCCGATCGGACGGCTGTCGAGACTGATATTGATGTGGGCTACCCCGTCTTCGCCAGCCGGGGTGGCTGCCAGCGAGGCTTCTTTTCCAGCATCATCGTCGTCAACCGCCACCAGAGGCACAATCTCATCATCCACTTCAATCACCGGCGCCGGAACATCGGCTACGATCACCTGCTCTTCGACTACTGCTTCTGCCCGCGGCGGTGCTGCCTCGGGCTGGGCCTCTTCCTCCTGTGCCCGGACCACACCGGGTATCTGACAGATGGCTGACGCCATTACCAACACCCAAAATCCCCGCAATACTTTGCTGATGCTTGATTTCATACTTCTGCGCCTCTTGTTGGTGGTTTTCTCGTTACCGATACGTGCAAATGCAAACCGGGCCTCGCTCTGAGATAATCGCACAAAACATCAGTCTTCTGCAAGCTTGTTAGCCCTGCGCCGCAGAAAACGAACCCGATCACGCTCAATCGCCCCGATTTGCCAGATAAAACTCACTCCCTTGTGATCAAAGCGAACCAGCTCGCCCTGGTTCTTCGTCTGGCCTCCGATCAGTACAAATGCAGCGGCCCCGGTACGCTGGCCGACCGCGTATTTGACAGGATTTATTCCAACCGCCTTTTCGGCCGCCTCCCAATCCTCAACCGTAATTGTACGGTCAGCCGATTCCACCTCCTGAGGTATCGGCTCGGGAAGTATCTGCTCGGTGCTGTGGTCCTGCGGTACTTCCACGACCGGCCTTTCATAGCCCAGCGGCCAGAAAGGATCGCGCAGCTTGGCCTGCCTGTCGACTTTGTTCGCATTTTCACCAGCATCAGCCGGGGCAAGCACAACCAATCCCAACAGCAAGGCCGGGATCACGTACTTTAATCTGTTGGAAAAAGTCTGCATTGTGGCTGATACCTCTTTTTTCTTTGCATAAAGCTGTCGTTATCTGCGCCGGCGACGTTTACCTGTCACGGGCGGTGGTGGCGGAGCTCCCTGAACCGGCCATTCCAGCAATATCTCCACTTCATGCTCCAGCGGATTGGTCCGCTGCCCGGCAACCCTGATCCCGGCCACGGCAGCGTATGGCAGCTTTTCCTCTACTGCTGCAATAAAATCAGCCAGAGAAAAGTACGAACCACGGCCGGTGACCGTGATTCCGATCCGGTCGAAGTGCAGCTTCGAGTTCTGGCGCGCCACCGGTAGAGGCACCCGGTATTTCTCAGCCGTTTCGGTAATATAAAAATCAGCCGCCGCAGCCATCGGCTGAACCAGAAACTTGGCTGTCACGGCATACGACGACGCCAGTGTCGGAGTCAGGACATATTCGTTAGT
>CAZMGQ010000145.1:0-6119 GCA_964565855.1 uncultured Lentisphaerales bacterium
ATCCTCGATCAGCGGGAAGGTAACCTCGATATTCTTCATGCCCTTGTACTCGATCTTTTCCTGGATCGTCCGCAGCCAGGCAATGTGGCTGTAGAGACCGTCGACCGAGAGGCCGACCAGCTTGCAGTTGGCCTGCTCATACTTGTCCATCTGAGCGGCAAAAGTCATGAATTCCGACGTACAGACGGGGGTGAAGTCGGCCGGATGACTGAAAAGAATCACCCAGCTTCCCTCGTACTGCTTGGGGAAGTCAATGTCGCCCTGGGTCGTAACGGCCTTGAAGCTCGGGGCTTTGTCGCCAATGCAGGGCATTCTGACAACTGCTTGTTCTGTTTCCATTTCTCTATTCCTCAGTTGCGTCAGTTTTGTTTTGGTTTCCGTCCGGTGCGTGACGCCCGTACCAGTCGGTTTTGTTTATCAGTCTCGTCCGACTTTACTCCATTAGGCTTCAATCAGCCCTCCGCATCGAACGAAAACACTGCAAGATCGACTTTGAAGCCTGCTGTCGGACAAACTGGCAAGCTTAATTGTGGCAGGTCTGAGCAAGACTGTCAAATTCTATTTCAGAGTTTTTCCAGTGCATTTTCACAAGCATCCACAATCGCGTTGCCAGCAGGGTAGTGACTCTGCCACGGCTGCGAGCTATAGCTGAGGGTCGCCAGCTCTTCCAGCGTCAGACGCTGCTGAATCGCCAGCGAAACCACATCCACCTTGTCGGTCACATGAGTGTGAGCCGCAAACTGCGCCCCCACCACACGTCCGTCCTTGCGGTCGGCAACGACCCTGGCATGCAGGGGGCCGGCACCGGGCATGATCGGGAAGGCTGTCTGGACCTGTGCATACCCCACGACAGTCTCAATCCCCCTCGCGGCGGCAAACTCTGCCGTAAAGCCGCTCGAACCCACCCGCCAGTCGCCGACACAAGTCGCCGCACCGTTGACAAAACCGGCATAAGATGCCGCCTGCCCCGCCACAACGCGGGCTGCTACCTTGCCCATCGGGACGGCGTTGGTCGCCAGCTTGCCACCCAGCGGCTGACCGTCGATCAGCGAAGTGAAAGCACAGACATCGCCGATAGCAAACACATCTGGCAGACTGGTCCGCATGGCAGAATCGACAACGATACCGTCGCGCTCCATGCTCAGGGGCGTATCCTCGAAGAGTTCGACATCGGGGCGCATCCCGACAGCAAAGCAGACGAAGTCCGTCGCCGGATCAAGGTCCACACTCTCTCCATTCGAAAGCTCGACTCGTGCCACTGCGCCATCCTTGCCGGGCGCGACGGCGGTGCCTGCTCCGTCCAGCAACCGGTTTACTGTCGTTCCGAGACGCAGCTCGATCCCCGACTCGCGCAGAACTGCGGCCAGCGGATCCGACATGTCACTGTCCAGCATGTGGGGCAACACCCTGGCCGCACTGTCGATCAGCCACACCTCAAGCCCCAGCGTCCGGTAAGCCTGTGCCTGTTCGATCCCGATCGCACCGGCGCCCACCACTACGGCTTTGCGCGGCTTGTTCTCGAGGCGGCCCATGATACGCTCCATGTCGGACTGAGTCTTGACGGTAAAGACGTTGTCCGCCTGGTTTCCCGGCACCGGCGGCATTATCGGTACCGCACCTGTCGCAATCACCAGTTTGTCGTAGGCATGGCTCTCGCCACTGTCGTCGCGCACCTGCCGCGCGGCAAAATCAACCTCGGTCACCTTGCGGCGTAACAGACGTGCACCAGTCTCCGTTACCAGACCATCACCTTTATAGACCTTGTCCGCTGCTACCAGTCCCTCCATTGCATAGGGAATGGCACAGTAGATCATGGAGGCCGGTTCGGGACGGAAAACGAGGACGTCGGACTGTGGCGCCAGACGCCGCAGGTTACGCGTGAAGGTGATGGCCGCCGGGCCACCGCCGATGACAACGACTTTCTGCTGGTTCATGGTTCTTCTCGCAAATCATACAAAGGGACAAGCCCCGGTCGCACAGGCTGCAGGTGCACAGGCACCAGTCGAACAGCTAGCCGCACCGGCAGAACTGCCCGATACGGCTGCAAAGCTGGAAAACTGCTTGCTCAACTGTTCGGCACCGCACTTTTCGCACTTCTGCGGCTTGTCCGACTGGGTGCGGGCAAAGTAGTCAAACTGATGCCCGCATTTCTCACAACGGTACTCATAAATCGGCATGACTAAGCCTCCTCTCAGGCTAGCGCCGCTTCAATCCCCGCCACCAGATCCGGCTCGGACTGCACGCCTACATACTGCTTTACCGGCTTGCCATCCTTGAAGATGATCAGGGTCGGTATCGAGCGGATCCCGAACTTCGTGGCCGTATTTCCGGCATCATCCACATTCAGCTTGGCAATCTGAGCCTTGTCGCCCAGCTTTTCCGCCACTTTTTCCAGAATCGGTGTCTGCATGCGGCAGGGACCGCACCAGGGGGCCCAGAAATCCACCAGAGTCACGCCCTGGGCAATTGCATCACCAAAACTCGTGTCGTTTAGATCCTTGACTGTAGACATTTTTTCTTCTCCTTGATTGTCACATTGAATGCCAGAAGCTTCGTACGGCTCCTGAGCTGCCAGTGATAGACGCAACTGCCGTGCCAAACTCGTTTTTAGCACGATTCTATATTCATAACTGCCACAAGTGCAGCATTTTGCAAACAAGCAAGGCTTTTACAACCTTTAGTCAAGATTCTGTGCAACCAGCAAACAACTGTTGCGGTGCAACATATTGCAACACCCTGCAACGTTGCCGCAACAGCATGCCACAGCCGACAAATTCATAAGGGCGAGCGTCCAAATACAAAAATGGAGGGCAAACCTGCGGTGAGCCGCATAAGAAATACACCTCAGAGAAACAGGACAGGACTGTATAACAGGCATTCCTGCCTGTTCAGGGCAAGCCATGGAGCAGCTCGCCACTCTTCTCCAACACGCAGTGTTCCTACTGATAGAGCGCCTGCCGCGGAGAAAGAACTTCGTGCCCCTGTTCGGTGATGGCGACCATGTGCTCGAAGTGGGCCGAGGGCTTGCCGTCGCGCGTCACGATTGTCCAGCCGTCGGCCAGCGTCTTGATGCTACGGACGCCGAGGTTGAACATCGGCTCGATACAGATCACCATTCCCGGCTTGAGCACAGGACCACGGCCGGCCGGACCGAAGTTGGGAATCTGAGGTTCCTCGTGCAGCGAGCGGCCGACGCCGTGCCCGACAAACTCGCGCACGACCGCGAGACCGCTCTTTATGGCTACCAGTTCGACGGCTCGCGAAATATCGCCGACCCGGGCCCCGGGGCGACAGGCGGCGACCCCGGCCAGCAGTGCCGCCTCAGTTTGCGACAGCAACCGGTCAATATCCGGCGTTCCCTCCCCCACCTTGACTGTCAGGGCATTGTCGCCGGCAAAACCATCGTACCAGACGCCGACATCAATACTGACAATATCGCCATCCCCAATCACCCGCTCACCGGGGATGCCGTGGATGATCTCCTCGTTGACCGAAATGCAACACTGGGCTGGATACCCCATATATCCCAGAAAAGCACTCCGCACATTGAGCCGCTCCATGCTGGCGAGCGCCACGTTGTCGAGATCGAGGGTGGTTATCCCCGGCTTGACGGCGGCAGCCACGTCCTGCAACACAGCGGCGGCCAGGTGGCCTGCCATACGTGTTTTTTCTAGTTCAGCGGGTGTTTTCAGCGGGATACGGAGCATGAAAAATTGCCTTCGTAAGGAGTCTATTTGCCTATCTTTACCTGATAGAAAGCTTCGGGTGCGGGGGGCGTGGGATCGAGCAGGCTGCCGGTGGTAGCGTCTTGCCAGACTGCCTCTGCGGCGAGCGTGGTCCATGCTCCGGCAGCGGCATCGACCAGCGAGGCGGCACGCTGCAGCTCGTAAGTTGCACTGCTGTCGCGTGACGGACTGACACTGAAGGTAATCAGCGCACCGCCATCGGTCAGGCGGATGTCTGTTATCTGTGTCTCGCCTGCTGGAGATTCGCCGGGCAGTGTCACCACACCGACATTGCTCCAGTCGTCGGCGCTCATCTCGATCCATTCGGCTGGGGTATACTCCTGATTGGGAACCACAATTGCCGGATCACGGACAAAGGTTTTGTCAACGCCCCAGGGATAGCCGACCCAGCCGATAACATCGATCGGCTGATCGTTGAGGCAGAGTGCCACGACCTGGAAACCGTTGAAGTTGAGGGCATCGTGACTGGTCACCAGATCAGCCAATCCCTGCAGGGCGGATGCCGCGGCGGCATGGGTAATGACGTAGGTCTCACCTGCGGCCAGCGTGCCGCTCAAATTCAGGGCGGCCCCGTAGCCTGCCAGATTGGAGCTCTGCTTGCGTATGCCATAACCCTCCAGCGACACGTCGATGGAGTGCGGGTTGTAAATTTCGAGATACATGTTGTTGTTGGCACCGCCTTCGCCATATTCGGTCAGCATCAGCAGCATGGGCAGTGTCGTGACACTGACTACTTCCGAACTGGCACTGGCGAGCGAGTTGGAGACAGCCCGGACCCTGGCCCAGTAGGCCGTATCGGGCTGCAAGCCTGTCACGGGAAGGCTGGTGGCAGTAGTGGTGGCTGAGTCGTAGCCCGCAACCATCTGGCTGAAGGTTGCATTTAGTGAAACATCGAGCTGATAGCCATCCGCCCCATCAACCGGCTGCCAGTACAGAGCAAAGCTTTGAGTCGTAACATCGCTGAAGGTCAACCCAAGCGGTGCGGGAGGCGGCATGGCCAAGCCTTCAACATGATGTATGCCGACATCTGACCAGTCGTTGATGTCGACCACGATCCACTCGTCGGGATCGTAAACGGTACGTGGCTCGGTCACGGTGTCCTTGCGTATGAGTCCTAAATCTTTGCCCCAATCCTGCGGATCACCTAACGGTCCGACAGCATCAGCCAGCGCATTGGTATAGAAGAGGCCGATGGCATCGTTGCCGTTGAAATTCATCACAATGTTGTTGGTGGACAGATTAGCTTTAGCTGTCAAGTAGTTGGTGGCAGAACTGTATACGATAACGTAAGTTGAACGTGCCGCCAATGTTCCGGAAAGATATAATGAGTCCTTGTATCCATCTTCGCCATTGAGTTCTTTCATGAGCTTGTAATCAGCCAGATCGACCGGCTCATCGGAGAGATTGAACAGCTCCAGATATTTGTTATAGCTGCTGCCTTCGCCATATTCTGAAATAATCAGGTGGCCACCCGCAGAAGGTGGCGGTGGGTCCGGCGGCGGCGGAGCCTCGTCGATCATGATCGAGTCGAGTGCCCAACAGGCTGAGTTACCGGTAGTACCATCGGCAGTATAGCGGAAAGCCAGGCGGAAGGGGGCGTTGGTCCAGCCTTCAAGGGAAATGGCCGCATCCTGCCAGGAACCTTTGACAGCGGGGAGGTTTACCGGAAGCTCTTCCCAGGCCGTGACGTTGGCTGACGCGGAAAGGTTTGTCGTAATGTAAAGCTCCAGGTCCGGTCCATTGTGGTCGTGCCAGGTCTTGAAGCTCAGCCAGGGCGACTCAATGTGACTGCAATCGACCTCGGGACTGACCCACCAGATATCGACTGCTACCGGATCAGTACTATCTCTGTTGAAGGCGTTGGCTCCGACATAGTGGGCGGAGTTGTCGGCCCCCAGGTCCGGTCCCGAACTGAGTTTGCGATTATTGTCGTCGGGATACACATCCCAGTCATAGAGGGGGATATAGGTGCCGGGAGCATTGATCTGCTTCCAGCCCTGGGCTGTGCCATCGTCGTAATCCCAGAGGTAACCCATAAAAGGTTCGACAATCGTCAGGATCACGGAATAAGTCGCCATCCCGTCGCTGTCGGTGGCTTCGAAAGTTAAGGAATAGACCTCGCCGACTGATTCGAGGGGTGCCTCAACAGTCAGGGTGCCGACCGTACGGGTGCCGACTACCGAAGTGCTGAAGCTGGCGCCCGGCGGCAGAGGACTGGTGAGCTGGAGTAAAATAGGCATGCCGTTAGGGTCGTAGGCGGCCACTTCGAAGTTGTTGGTGCGGGTCGCCTCAGCCACCCAGTTGGTGCCCAGCGGATCGAAGGCTGGCGGCAGAGATACGAGCGAGCCGGAACTGGCCGTCCGCGAAACTGCA
>CAZMGQ010000146.1:0-6083 GCA_964565855.1 uncultured Lentisphaerales bacterium
GACTGCTGGAACTATGCTCCCTTCTTCGAGTATGTCGATCGCTGGACCGAGGAACAGGGCGACAAAGCCGCCCGTCCCTTTGTGATGCAGATGTGGCAGACGTACCGCAAAGATGCCGACACGCTGGGTGAAGCCGCCCGCAAGAAGCGGCTCGCAGCGGAGGCTAAAGCACCGTAATCAGGAGCTGACTCCGGAAGGACCAGCAGCGACCTCGATCACCGCCGCACCTCTTGCAGCGATGGTCATCTGCTTTGGCTGATCCATGGCGGCAGCCTGAAACTCGATATCGTGCGGTTCGTCACTCATGTTGGTGAGAGCCACGGCAATTGAGCCGTCTTCGGCTTCCCAGGCACTGGCGAAAACGCTCGGCAGGTCGAGGGTGTACTCCCCGCCAAGAAACGGTCGCTCGGCTGTGAACTTCACCCGGGGGCTGTCGCCCCCGACCTCCACCAGGCCCAGCAACCTTCCCTCGAGCAGATACTTGTGTGCCCCACCGCGGCAGCGTGCCAGGTTGCGCACATACTCCCGCTCCTTCTCGACCGCCGGATGCATCAGCAGCTCGGCCAGAACCCAGCCGATCTGGGCACCGAAGATGAACTCTCGTGCCATCTTGGCTCTGAACGGTTTCGACAGCAGCAGGTCGTCCGGGCCGATATACTGAAAACCGAAGGTTATAACCCGGCCCGAGTAAACAGCGGGAAAGAGCGGGATCACGTTCGAGGTGGTTTGGCAGGGAGTATTGACGACCAGCAGGGCGTCGAACTTGTCGATAAAGCACTCGATATTCTCTTCAGTGGTCAGCATACGTCCCGGTGGCAGCCTTTCCCGGACTTTGTCCAGCAACTGACGGTAGCTGTCGACCCAGAAAGTTCCGCCTCCCGGGGCATGCGGGTGTTCCCGGTTGTAGCATAAATAGGCTTTTGCGCAACCGATCTGATCGATATAGACCCCGTTTACTCCACATTCATTCGTCAGTCTTTCTGCCAGATATGCAACCTTCTCCTGCCAGGCTTCAGTGCTGGGACACATGCTGTTGAGAGGGACCTTCGAGCCATAAACTTCGGTATAGGGCTCACCGTTGACCTGTCGGGCGGCAGCCCGTGAGAGTCCCTCTTCATTCCAGCCCTTCGAGTTGGGGTCAACAATACGGCCGTTGATGTAGGGCATGACGTGATATCCCAATGACTGCAGATCCCTGACACCTTCAGCAAAGCCGGGACGGGTGGGGAAATAGTCCGGATAAAGCGTGTCATACGGTATTTCGTGCCACTTGTACCAGTGGATCGAGGTTGGCACGTCGAAGTACTCGCGCGCCTGCCGGCAGAAATCCCGAACACCCTCATATTCGAACTCCACTCTCAGCCACATGTCCGTTTCCTTGAGCCACTGTGGAATGGGACGTTCGGAGACCTTGCCGGCTTGGCTCCAGGGGGCCGTCAGGGCCCATTGGCGGTACAACTGTGCCGCTTCGTACCAGCTCCCATCAACGATTCCGATGGCCGCCTCGTAGGGCAGGGTATATTCACCGCCACCTGTCTCGGGCAAGGCCGGCCAGTTTTCACAGACGTGGGAAACCGCCTCCTCATCGGCTGTTACCCGATAGACCTTGTGATTGGCTCTCGGGTCATGCGTGCCGACATAAAGCACTTCCCCGCCGGTGCCATAAAAGCCCATGAACTGCATGGCAGCGGTTAGAGAAGGGTAGGTGGCCTGATATTTCATACCGGGAGTCAGGTCATACTCAAGCCCCCAGCAGACCGGTGCAGCCAGTTTTTGCGCCTGTGAGCGGGAGATCGTCGGCAGGACCGGGAAGTCGCAACGCTGCATCCTGTAGCCCGCCGGCAGGGTCGCCTTGAGGGACCAGTATGAGAGGGGATCATCATCCGGGGTACGGATTGAGACGACAACCTTAAGCTCCCCGACTTGCCAGCGCATGACAAGCTTGTCCGGCAGGGTTTCGATCTGGGCTGAGTCAGCCTCCGAACTGGAGTAATCCAGCTCCGTTGCGTCGTCAGCAACAAGGTTGATCCGCCAGAGCAGGTCTGATGGCCGGTCGATGAAGCTCTGTCCATCCGGCTTGCTTATCTCCGACAAGAGAATCTTTCCATCAGGACTGTCGAATTTCAGGTTCAGGTTTTTGTTATGCATATTGCTCCCAGATTTGTGAAAAAATGACACCTTGGTTATCCAAATGAGGCAGACGCGCCGCAACGATACCTATGTGACGGAAAAATGGCTAGCAAGAAGCGTCCCTAAGCGGCTGTTAGCGTACGATAATCAGCGTCCTTCCCTGGAAGGCCTGCCAGTAAGTGAAGGAATCGCCGCCCTCCCAATAGACTCCGTTCTGGAATGTGCCAACTCTCTGATTGACTGTGCGATCAAGTGTCACATCTCCATAGCCTTCGGTGAGGGGCCAATAGCTGGCAAGCCCGTCTTCGTTGCCGATGAGAGGTGTGTCTTTAGTGGCGACAATTTCGCTGGCATCGCGGGCATAGTCCCAATAGCGCACTTCGACGATACTGCCGTTGAAGTGGCGACCCGCCGAGAGTTCGCTGCCGCCGATACCGTAGCGGTTGCTGGAGCGGGAGTTGGTGAGGGCTCCGATGGTGGCACTGGCTTTGAGTTCGCCGTCGAGATAGACATGCTGGTCGGCCCCGTCGTAGGTCACTGCCAGATGGTGCCACTGGTCATCCACTGCCACGCCGGTGTTGCCGAGGGCGGTTTTACCGTTGACTCCGGCACCGTAGCAGAGAGTGCCGGTACTGTCTTCCACTCCGAGCCAGTAAATGCTGGAGGCTGTACTGGCAATGCGACAGCGATAGGTGACATCGCCCCAACCGGTATGATCTTCATCAACTTTGATCCAGGCTTCAATGGTAAAGGCAACCCGTGGATCAGCCAGTCCGTCGCCCGGAATCAGGACATAGTCATCATCGCCGTCAAAATCCAGTTGCGACGTGCCGCCGACCGGTGTCTCTACACCGGGGACATCGCAATAGGCTTCGAAACGCAGTCCCTTGTTTGAGCTATCTATAACCTGACCGGCGAAAGTATTCCATCTGGCGGCATGGTTGCCATAAGCGAAAAAGCCTGGGACAAGGTCGCCATGTTCAAATCGCAGTCCGGTATTGAGGTCCAGCTCGGCACCCGCTGCCATGTCAAAGAAGTGAACCACGACCGGGTTTCCGTTCATGTCGAGCGAGCTGTCGGCAGCGATAGTGAGCCAGCCAGCCAGCAGGATTTCGCCGTCTTTTATACGCTTCTCTTCGGCATCGAGTTCGGTACCATCGTTGAGGTATTCGTTGACCAGCAGGACATGGGCGGGCTTGTCGGATTTGCCGATATTGACGGTGCCAAAGGAATGAGTACCGGCGACGAGTTCGTCTTCCGCGTTGGCAGCGACCTCGAAGGTGGCGGGAGCTTCAGCCGTACCACCGAGCAGGTTGATGGTCGAGAGGTACATGCCGCCTTCGTCAGCATTCATGCTGCGCACAGTGGTACTGTAGTTACCGTAGAGGTTGACGACCCCAAAATTGCCAGTCAGTCCGGCACGCCTTACTTCCGAGCTGGCGCCGGCATGGCGGGTCGGAGAGTCGATATAGAGGTTGCCTTCAATATTGAAAATCGAGTCTGTGATATTTATTCTTGCCCGGTCAGAATAGTCTTTGTGCGTGCCGGACTCTAGCAACACGTCTTTTTTTACTGTTAGTTCGTGTCCATCAAGGTAGAAAGTATAACCCTGTCCCTGACCTCGCAGGTAAAGTCCGAAGTTGGACTCGACAGAACCTGACCGTTTATTGGTTTCATCATAATCCAGAATCGGATAGCCACCGATAAGGGTCACGTCGCCAGTCAGGTTAAACAAGGCATTGTGCCAGGATCCGCCTCTGGTCTCCACTCCGATTGACCTGTAGGTGGCTCCTGGAATATAGCCTCTAACGGTATTGCCGGTGAAGGTGCTGCGGAGCTTGAATGATATGTCCGAGAGGTCGGGCAGATCGCCGTCGATTGACTCAATCAGCATGCGTGGTGCCACAGCGTTCTGGGTGACGTTCAGGGTAATCAGGGCGTTTTTGGCGGCACTGTTATTCCATGTCTGGTCGCTGCGAACACGCAGTCTATGACCTCCACAGTCAATGGCTGCCGGGGTATTTGATCCTTCATACGCTAGATCTGGGTCCCCGAGATTGACAATGCTGTCCGGTGTAATAAAGTCGATAAAGCCGCCTGACCCGTCGACAGGACGGAACCCCTGAGGACCGTGATAGTTGTGGGTATAGAAGGTGTTATATTCCTCGAAAGTAAATTCAGCACCGTCAAAAACCAGTGAAGCATCCTCCTCTAGTTCGATCGAAGCCCAGCTTCCGCGGTAGCCTTTGAAGGCCAGTGGCTTTTCGTCTGTCAGCGTCAGACTGTAGCCGCCCGGCACGAGGAGATTACCGTTGCCGCCTACGTTCGGGGAATAGCCGGTATCCAGCTCAAGCGTCTTCAGCGTCAGATTTTTATTCAGCACGACTCTGGCGTCGGATGATCTGATCGGGTAGCCGGAGCCCACGGCCCGGATAATCATGTGATCGGGTGCAAAGTCGCCTTCATCTATTGTCACATTCCCCCAAGCGGCCGAGTTTTTGGTGTCGAAATGAAACAGGGCTGTTTCTCCTGCACCGGGGATACGGGCTGGTAACCAGAGGTAGTGGTCGGGCAGAGGGTCGGCAGTAGTATACGGAGGACTGTAGGACGCTCCCGGTACCAGCAGTTCGCCCGCATCCGAAAAAGGTGCGAGATCGTGCGGGATTGTTTCATCATCGCCAATCTCGCGCAGAGGTCCCAACAGGTCATAAAGAGCCTGGGTGGAGGCTCCGCGCCAAGTGACGACATCCTGGGCTGATGCTTGCCATGAGATCAATGTCAGAGCTGAAATAACAGCCAGCAGTCCAGCCTGCCAGTCAATTGAGAATCTGTTCGCTTTCATCCATTACTCCAGTGTTTGTGGTGGTTAACGCACGATGATGAGGGTTCGCCCCTGGAAGGCTTGCCAGTAGGTATAGGTTGGACCACCGTCCCAATCGAGACCATTTTTGAAGGTTCCAACATTGTCGTTAACAGCACGATTGGCAGAAGTTACGCCGTAGCCTTCAGCCAAAGTCCAGTACCCGACCAGACCTTCTTCACTACCTGTCAACTGACTTCCCATGTTTTCGGCGATCTCGGTTGCATCACGCGCGTAGTCCCAGATTCGGACATCGGCGATATTTCCAGCCATAAAGCGCGTCGGGGAATAGGCGTTGCTGCCTCCGATGCCAAACCTGTTACGTACAAGGGAGTTACTTAGTGCTCCGATTTCAGCATCGGCTTTGAGTACACCATCCAGATAAACTTTCTGGTGGTTGCCGTCATACGTCAGTGCCAGATGATGCCATTCGTCGTCCACGACAACGCCTGTATTGCCGAGGGCAGTCTTGCCATTGGCTGCGCCACCGTAATAGAGTGTGCTACCGCTGCCATCGACTCCCAGCCAGTAGATGCTCGCACTCAACTTGGAGCCGGCGGATCTATAGACGGCATCACCCCAGCCTTCCTGATTTTCGGCAATCCGCAACCAGGCCTCCACTGTAAAACCTTCTGCGGGAGCAGCCAGACCATCATTGCTCTCGACATAGTCGTCTTCGCCATCAAAAACCAGTTGAGATGTGCCACCAACCGGTGTCTGGGCATCTGGCAGCTCACAGAAAGCCTCGAAACGTAGACCGGTATTTGAACTGTCTTTGACTTGTCCGGCAAAGCTGTTCCATTTGGCCGCCTGGTTGCCATATCCGATAAAGCTGCCGACCGGATCGCCATGATCGAACTGCAGACCGGTATTGAGGTCAAGCACAGCATCGGGCTCCATGTTGAAAGGGCCGGCAACCACAACCGGGTTACCATTCATGTCGAGTAAGCTGTCGGTGCTGATCAAAAGGTTGCCAGCCAGCAGGATTTCGCCGTCTTTTATACGCTTCTCTTCGGCATCAAGTTCGGTGCCATCGTTGAGGAGCTCGTTGACCAGCAGGACATGGGCGGGCTTGTCGGATTTGCCGATATTG
>CAZMGQ010000147.1:0-6077 GCA_964565855.1 uncultured Lentisphaerales bacterium
GCCCGCCGGTCCCCTGCTGCCATTGCTGCCGTTGCTGCGGCTGGTTTCCACGGCCCTGGCGACCGCCTCCGGATGAGGTACCGCCGCCAGCCCTGGGACGCACACGTGCCCCGGTACCCTGATTGCCACCGGGACCGGTACGGACACCCTCGCCCGTGATCACACGTCCGGTCTGACCAGCCTGGCCGCCACGGCTACCGCGACGACCTCCCTGCTGACCTTCGCCGCTGGTCACGGTGGGATTCCATGACATTTCCGCCATCGGTATTTCGGCAAAACGCTCGACAACCAGCGGTTCTTCCTTGGGACTGGAAGGAGTCATGACAAGGGCAAAGCGTACCGCTTCGGGCACGCGGTTGGTGGGCTCCCACTCGTCGATCCATTCAATCGGATCAGAGTGGGTCATGGGTGTCGCATCGGGATCTTTCATCTGGCAGTCGAGCCCGATAACGGCACTCGAAAGCAGCACAGGTTCGACATCGGTTTCAGAGTCGAAATCCTCCGGTTGTCCATCGAGTCGCCAGGATCGGACATAGAGCCCCGGCCCCTGAGGGGCACTCTCGTCGAGTACTTCCAGCACCACCCGATGCGGCACACCGGCATAGGGGGATTCTTCGCCGATCAGTGCATCGCCGATTTTAACCCACGAAAAGGAGTCGCGGGAGCGCGGCGGGTCACCATCATCGGTATGCGAAAAGCCGTACTTGTCGAGAGGTGAATTGCTCTCGGGATAGTAGGCCGAGCGGAGCGCCATATAGATCTGCTCACTGGCGGCAGCCGCATAGTGTCCGGTATCGGCCACGTTGGCACTGGTGCGCCAGGAGGTCACGGCGGTATGAAAAGTAGCCGCCACTACCCCGATCATCACGCCGAGGATGGCGATGGCAAGCAGCAGCTCGACAAGCGTCAGGCCCTGCCGTTTATTCGGAGTAATGCACATAACGTACGGTTTCAAATTGAGCACCCGGCCCCCCACGGCCGTAGGTGACACGAGTTTTGACGACATAGAGGCCATCCTCATCGTCACTTTCCTCACAACTGCGCTCGAAGGTATAGCCGCGGCTGATGTTGCTGTCGGGCGAAACTTCGAGGTCCGCCTCGGGGTCGTCCTCGACCACCAGCGGGTGGGCAATTTCGCCCAGATCGAAGACCGACTGCATGGCCTGCACACGACGCGCCAGCGAAAAAGCCGCCAGACACTGCGAGAGTCCTTGCATCAGCCCGACCAGCGCCGTGCCGAGAATCACGGTCGCCATCAGCACTTCGATCAGCGTCAGTCCCCGGCGGCTTTTCATCGTCTGCGCCTCTTCTGTTGCAACTCATATTCATCGCGAGCCAGAAAGGGCGTGCCCACGGCATCGACATCGACAATCAGCTTCTCCCCGGTGTGCGGTGCCGTGACTGAAATCCGGTGTGGGCGGCAGGTGCCGTTGGTCCGGTAGCGAATACGGATGACGCCGTTGGTGGCGGCATCGGCCCCGCTGATATCTGTCCGGTCAAAAAAGCCGTCAAAAGAAAGCAGGACATCCTCCAGTTTTTTTTCCATCGCCAGCTCGTCGGCCAGGCTGCCGTTGTCATCATCCAGCTCGGGTTCATCCTGCGTGGCACCGAGGCCGCGAAACCCCAGGCGACGCTCCGTTGCCAGCCGGTTCTCGCGCGAGATGGCCCGGCCAAAGCCGACACTGCCGCCCGTGCCACTGTCCCAGAGGTCTGTCTCGACCTGACGCCGCGCAGTAATGGCCTCGACCGAGATGGTTGCACTGTTCAGATTCAGCACCAGTTCGACCGGCATCTGGTTGAGCAGGGCCATGGTGCGGGCATAGCGGCCGACACGTGTGACGGCCCGAGCTGCCACGGCCGACTTGCTGCCCCCGAGCAGCCCGCCCAGACGCGGCACGATGGCAACTGTCAGAATCCCGACAATCGACACTACCAGCAGCAGCTCCAGCAGGGTGAAGGCACCGGTGGCACGCTTCAGCCGGCTGGCAACCACAGGTTTCTGGCGAAAAACTGCCGGCACCTCAGGCACCTCAGTTGGTCAGGTCGTCGGCAGTGCCCATCGATTTGTCAGGCCCGGCCGAGCGAACCTCGAAGCTGGTTTTGCTGGTCTTCTTGTACTGAAAACCCGTGCCCCAGGAATCGAACAAACTTTCCTTCTTGAGCGGTGCGGCGACATCATCCGTGCCGACTGTCAACTGATCCAGCGAATCGGGGAAGGTGCCGTTGGCAACTTCGTACATGCGGACGGCGGTTTCGATGTGGGCAAAACTCTGACGCGTAGTGGCAATACGGGCCCGGTCACCATGACCGGCCACATTGACAGCCACCACCCCCGCCAGGATGCCCAGAATGGCCACAACCAGCAGCAGCTCCACCAGAGTAAAGCCGGCACGTGCTGTCTGGCGACGGGCGAATTTCTTAAATTCAGACATTGTAACTCCTCCTCGGCGGGCAGACAACCCACCCATCAAGTCGACTACAATCTAGCAGAAAACACACTGCCAAACCACCCAAAATTATTCCATTTCACACGATTTTGACGGAATGGTCAATGAACTGCGTAGGTGTCTCCTGCCAGTTCAAACAGACCCGGCCGCTCCTGGAATCGCAGCAGTGCCTCGCAGAAGACATCGTCGCCCGATGTGATTTCGTCATTTTCATCAAGTGCGACCAACGCCAGGGCATCGTTCCAGATTGCAGTATCCTCAGCCGCTTTCAGATCGGTCTTTTCCTGCGCTGCGGGGTTTACACTGTGGTGCACGGCAAAAATCAGCACCGCCGCGGCAGCCAGACCCCCGGTAACCGCCACCAGCCGCCGGTACAACCCGGTCCGGAGCGTTGCATCCGTCTTTCGGCGGGCAGCCTGAACAGTGGCTTCGGCATGGATCGCCTCCAGCACTGTCTGCGAAGGAGGCGGCAGGTTTGCCAGTACGGCCCTCACTCCCTCCACCAGCTCTCTATCTTCCGTATAGTCAAAATTCTTCATCAGTCCACCTCGTCCGACCAGGCATCAGGGTTGTCCGCCAACGCTGCGCGGAGGCGCGTCACGGCATAATGCATACGCCCCAGGGCCGTGTTGATCGGCACTCCCAATGTCTCTGCAATCTCTCTAAAAGTCATCTCTCCCGCTACTCGCATCACAAAAACCTCACGCTGCTTCTCGGGCAGCTTCTCCACCAGACCCGCCACCAGTGCCAGAACCCCGCTCGAAGCGGCTGACTCACGCGGCCCCGCTGCCGGACTCACCAGGATATCGGCCAGGCTGCCACCACTCTCGTTTTCGGCATCCAGGCTGACATCCGGCCGTCGTCGGCGGTACATGTCGATCGCCACATTGTGAGCCACCCGCAGCAACCAGCCCCTGAAGTTGTTGCGCCGATAAGCCTCGGGGCGACGCACAATCTTGAACCAGACTGCCTGAAAGGCATCATCGACATCCGCCGATGAACCCAGCAGACTGCCCAGATAACGGGTAAGCATGGTGGCGTGGCGTTGTACCAGCAAGTCCAGTGCGGCCACATCCCCCTCAACCCGGTAACGGTCGATCAGTGCGTCGTCACTCTCCTTTCCGGACAGCGCAGAGTCTGAAACTACTTGCATCGTCATGTTCACAACGTTTGCAGAGCTGCTTTTATTGCATTTTCTCCCAGTCGATTTCGTACAGTCTGTAAGGTCTGGTCATCAGCAGGGATGCGGCGTCTTTGTTGCGCCTCAGAAAAGGCTCCAGCCCCGGACGACCGCGATCCACCAGAAAATGTGTGACGCCGTAGTAGCGGGCAATCTTGAAGATCTCCTCGGCCTTGTCATTGGGCAGCCCCACGCCGCGCGTGCCCTCGGGGGTATAGAAGAGCAGCTCCCAGGGGTTGCGACACATCACGATTGCATCAGCCCCTACCCCGACTTCACGCATGGCCTGGGCCACCCGGTAATAGTTGGGGTAAAAAGGCTGATCATAACCTTTTAAACCGGCCCGTGTGCCCTGCCAGGCCGAAAGATTGCCATGCCAGCGCCAGGCTGAAGCCATGGCCGCCAGAGCCACCAGTACCGTGATCACCTGTCCACCGAGGCGGCCATACTCTGCCAGCCGATCAAACCTCTCAAAGATCCGCTCCGCCACCAGACTCCAGAGGGTCAGTGGCAAAAGAAGCGCCAGAACAGACAGCAGCGGCACCAGGAAAATCGTAAAGCGCAACTGCTCGCCCGACCACAGCAGACAGAAGAAAAGACTCTCGGATAGTGCCAGCAGACCCAGAAATGCCGCAATCCCGCTCAGCTCCCGGGGCCGGGGCTGACTCTCATAGTGCTCCTCCAGGCCCTTTCTCTCAGAGTCCCGGACAATCAGCATTCGCATGAGGCGCCACAGGGGCCAGAGCAGGAGCAGCAGCAAACCCCATACCATGCCGGTGCCATTGACCGCCATTCGCCACCAGCGGAGGGGCGTCGCTCGTCCCGTGTGGGGAGCCATCCAGTGAGGCGTCAGAATCTCAGGCACCTTGCGCCCGAAGGCTCCCAGTTCTTCCCAGCGCTTTGAACTGGTATCTTCCCCCAACAGCACCGCCCGCAGGAAAAACTCGCCGTTGTGGCGAGTCGCTTTCTTCCAGGCTTCCCGATCTTCGAAGCGGTCAAATACCCGGGGTGGTTTCTTGTCCCAGTGAATGGCATAGAACGATCTGTCCCAATCCACATTCAGACCATAGAACGCAGCGACATGATTCTGAGTACTGTGAAACGGGTTGCCATATTCGCGCCAGACTGTCACCCAGTGCGGCAGCAGCAGCAACAATCCCAGCAGCAACCCCAGCCACAGGTCGCGCCGCCGCAGTGCGGCAATGCCCCCGATCATCAGTGCCCCGAGCGGCATCAGCCCCAGCAGGATCACCTGCGACCCCTTGGTATAGACTGCTCCGGCCAGAAAGACTCCCGCCAGATAATACCAGGCCATCTGTCGCCGGGCCGCCACCACACCGGCGGCAAAGCCGACCAGCATCGTCGCCATCAGGATATCGGTCAGCATCCGCGTTGACTCGAGAAACACCAGCGTATCAGCCAGCACCAGGCCCGCTGCCAGAGCCGCCCAGAGATTCAGGCGTCGCCAGATGGCCAGCATCAGACCTGCCGTCGCCAGCGGAAACAGCAGCGTCCCGATCCAGATGCAGACTGCGCGGCCTACCGGAGCTTCGGCACCATATCTGGCAAAAGCCGGTGCCACCAGCCAGCTCAGGGCGGCCGGCCAATGGTCGTCCCGACGCCAGATCTCAGGGTCGTAGCGACGGAAGAAGTTGGTGACATAGGGGATGCGGGTATTGCCGTACTTGGCGATGCTACGAGCCTGCAGCGCATAAGCCGCCTCATCGGCATGGCCTACATCGTAGTTATTGCGTACCAGCGGCAGGCGATCGCGCGCCAGCAACACACACATCAGCAGGATTGCCACCAGCCACATGACCTGTGGCAGAGTCCGGACACTGCCCCGCAACACTTCACGCCAGTTTATTCCAAATCGCATATAACAATCCAAGTTGCTTGCATCTTTTACGGAGGTAAATGCCCCGCCTGGCCATCAGCTCAAAGAAAGGTGTGCACTCAGAAAAGGAGGGCATCATCTTCCCGGTTTCAGGCTGTCTAACAACTGGAAACAGTATAGCAGGAAAAAAGAGGCCGATAAACTTGTTTAAAGATGCTCCATTCTGTGTTCTGCGAGACTTCGCTCTATTCTGCGAGAGTTGCTGCCCCTGGACAGACAGGAATGTCTGTCCTACAGTTGTCCACAAACACCAGCTTAGAAGAATGTAGGATAGGCATTCTTGCCTGTCCCAGAGTCAGTTCCGGATCTGTTTCTGCAGCAAACCTGATTTCGGTCCGGCCGTCTTTATTCCCCTGCTCAGTTGACCAGCAACAGAGTACCGGTTACCGGGGCAAACTCATAGGCACCGATGTCGGGTTTGCCGGTATTGGGATCGGCCCTGGGATAACCGCGGGCATCAGTCAGCAGTCCGGCGGTGAAGCCAGCTTTGTCGCGCAGGAGACTGCGCGTCTCAAAGGCAATCGTCTGGAGAAAAGTTCCGTCAAGGTGTTCG
>CAZMGQ010000148.1:0-6066 GCA_964565855.1 uncultured Lentisphaerales bacterium
GACTTCGAGACCGAAATCGGCAAACGGCTCTTCGAAGCCGTCAAAGCAAAGCCTCTCGTGCAAGAGAAACCCCCGGCAAAGGCTTCTCCATGAGTCAGAATGCCCGACCAGCTTTCCGCAGGCTTTTCAAGGTGGCTAACCGGCTTTGCCAGGCTCTTGTTTTCACTACAATCGCGGCCTACAGCCTTCAGGCACAGCCAGGCATCCCGATCCGTGGACCATACGCGGAGGCATTGTCCGAGATCGCGCTGATGGCCCCGGATGCCCGCCTTGACCGTTTGGCAGCAGAGTTGCGAAACCCCCGTAGCACAAGGTCGGCCGAACAATCCCTGCGGGGCGTGGCACGTGGCCGCGACGCGGCCGCAAAAGCGGCCGCATGTGCCGTATTATCTGCACACTTCCGGGGCAGCGGCAGGGCAGGCGAGGCGGCTGCCCCGGTTGCGCCCTGGCGTGATGCCACCGCCGACAACCTGCGTCCCAACTACATCGAAGCGTTTCTTGAACACGCACGTTCGGAGGCTCTGGCAGGCTATCCCCTTGCCGCTTTTCGTGCGCTGGATTTCGCCCGGACCAGGACGGAGGGTCTGGCCGCCGTGCTGGTGCGCGTGGCATACGCCGACTGTGTGGCGTTCGCCCACGATTATGAAAAAGCTCTCGAATGGCTGAAGGAAGCCCGCACCCTCGGAGACCGTTGGGCAAATCCCCCCTCTGTCTCTGAAGGAAGCCGTGCGGCAAGGCCGTCCGGCGCGGAGCGCTGGCCGCAACTGCGGGCGTTGATCGGGCGGCGTATTGAGCGGATGCGTTTTCTCGCCGCTTCCGACAAATGGGGCGACGACTACGCCCTCTACCTCTTCGCACAGGAGGCCGCCAACGCGACCCATGCACTATTCCGGGATCTGACAGATATCGCTCGCGTCTATCCACAGGCCGGAGCTGGCCGGACCCGGGTTCCCGGCGCGGACTTCGAAATGGCTCTGGCACTGTACGACCTGCTGGCAGGGGAACACTCCGGCACAGCTTTTGCCGAGGCTGCCGGGTTTGAACGTGCGCTGTGCCTCGCGCATCTCGGGCACCCCAGAGAAGCCCTGTCGGCTCTGGAGCAATTCGTGGCAGAAGCCCCTTTGGGGTTGTACAGGGGCGACGCGTTGCTGGCCCAGGGAGACCTGGCACTCCAAACCTACTGGAACCCCGAGGAGGCGCGCCGTCGCTATAACCAAACTCTCGAGTGGTGTGACCGTGCCGAATCCCTGCGCGAAGGAGCCCGTCTCTACGCCGTGCCCGAGAAGGCCGCATCAATCACGGCACCGCCCGCAGGCTGGCACTCGCTCGACAAGCACGGGATACTCCGCGTCCAGTCGTTCACGCCGGGAACGGTGGTCAACCAGCTTTCTGCCCCCTGGCACCTGAACCGTCTGCGTTCCGAAACTTTGTTCCGGCTGGGGTTTCTCGATGCACTGGACGGAAAGTGGAGTTTGGCGGCGGAACAGTGGCGCAAGGTGGCCACATACGATCCGGTGTTGGCCAAAGCGCAGGACAAGAGGTACTTCAACTCGCTCCGGCGTCTGGAACAGGCTGCCAGCAAGGGGTATTTTGTCGGTCATGATGAGGAAGCCCGGGGAATTCCGCCCCGGCTCCGGCCGGCACTCCTCTGGGCCGACTTTCTCCACATGCGTGAAATGTCCGAAGCGGCCACATCGCTATACAACCGGCTGTATCAAGCGGCAGATGCACGGGGCGATGGCACGGTTGCCACCCGTGCCGCGCTGGGGCTCCTGTTACGTTGGTATGCCGAAGCAGGCCGCGACTCGAAAGGACAGGCAGAGACGCTGGCGCGGGCGACGAAACTCGGGGAAACAGTGCTGGCCAAGTACCCTTCCGCACCGGCCGCCGCTTATGTTGCATTGATGTGTGCCAAATCGACACCATGCCCCACAATCCAGGAGCGCCCTGCATTGGCGAAAGTTTTTGGTCGCGTCAGTGCAAGGTGGCCACGCAGTCGCCATGTGGCCGAGGCTCGTTACTGGGTCATTTATCTGACGGTGCTTCCCGAGAATGCCGTGGAATCGCTCCCCGCCATTGAGCGTTACCGCAAAGATTTTCCTGCGGAAACAGCGTACTACCGGTTTCTCAAGCGCCACGTCGAGTTGATGCGCGAATTTCATGAAGGAAGAAAGCCACAGCCGACCCAGGCCAGGTAACTTTCAAACTTAAAAACGGAGGTTCCAATGCATACCATGAAGACCGCACTTGGATTGTGTGTCTGGCTCTTGTTTCTTTCAGGAGTCTTGCAGGCGCAGCAGTCGCATACTGTGATTGTGGTGGACGGAACGATGAAAAACGTCGTGTTCACTGCGCCTGCCAATGAAACGGAATGGGAATGGATGCTGACGGTTAACGCCGGAGAAGGCTGGGAGCATATCGTACCGTCCCAGAAGCCGCACCATTCACCCTGGCTGCCGCATTTCGATCCCGCCAGCGGCTACTGGCTTGTCTCGGTGACTCCGGACAGCCCCGAACAACACTTTCAAATCCTGTTCTCGGGTGCGCTTCGCCCCATAGGGCAGGGTGGCGAGGGCGAGGGCGAACCGGTCGTGGGGAAATGGCAGATTGATGGCCGAACCGATAGCGAGTATTACGTTCTGCCCGAACTGACCTACGCCCCCGTGGGACGCACGGTGACGCTAAGGGCGGAGGATGGGGACGGCAACCCGGTTGCCAGCCGCTGGACTGTCTCCCCGACGGACGGGGTGTCCCCGACGACACTTCCCGACGGAGCGACGGTGTCTTTTACGTCCACGCTTTTCAAGAAATATGTCGTCACCGGTGCCAGCCTCAGCGACCCAACGCTGAGCGACTCCGCCCGCGTCTCTTACTATTCAGCGGTGATCGAAACCGTGATACCCGACAAGCCCGGAAACGCCCAGTTAACTGACAACCACCCGTCAACGGTCTTTCTGAAACCCTTGGGCGAGGTGGATCCGTTCGATCCGCCGTTCGTACTTTCAGCCGTCCCGAAAGAGAAGGGCAACATCATCAACAAGGCGGGCACAGCCGTTGAATTCTACCCGACTGTAAATCCTCTTGTCTGGCATACCTCCAAAATTTACTGGTATGGCATAGAACCCGACTTCTGCTGCTACACAAACCATTTTCCGTACCGGTTCACGTTGCATGTTGA
Organism: uncultured Lentisphaerales bacterium; assembly: GCA_964565855.1. Taxonomy (GTDB): domain Bacteria; phylum Verrucomicrobiota; class Kiritimatiellia; order RFP12; family JAZUKQ01; genus CAZMGQ01. The sequence goes on from CAZMGQ010000148.1 coordinate 3,179, forward strand.
TGGCGCCCTGACATCCACCAAAGACTTCAGGGTCGGATGGCCGAATGACGCACGTTCTTACGCAGATTGGTACGTGCCGGAGCGAAGTATGACCCGCATCCATCCTCCTGAACTTACTCCTGGTGGTCAACCCAACCGATTTCGATGCCGAATCGAATTCATGGATTTTTATGTGAAGGCCGAGCCGATTGTTAATGCAACCCATCAATACCGCTTAGAAGTTGAAGCTGAAGAGCGTTTCCATGTACAACAAGATTTAAGCGAGGTTTCTAAAGAACAAGGTGGTTGGACGGATTTCTATAAGGCAAGAGGTCTTGCTTGGGCACTTGATTGGGATCTGGAAGGACCGTGGTACGCATATGGGGATGATCAGCAAACCGCATGGAACAATGCAAAAAAGTATGTTGAACAAGCAGATGAAAAGGAGTTTTGGAAGTCATTTGAACTGCAAATGAATAGCTCCGGATATGCAGAACTCAAGGCTAAGCAACATGCCGGATACAATGCAGCGTTCAAATACCATTGCGTGTATGAGCCGATTGATGGCCCCAACCCCATTAATCATGTCCATCCCGCTTATCAATAGGAGGTCAGCATGAGACAGAAAATCAGACTTGCATCGCTTTTGCTAACTGTTCTGGCACTCAACTCACGAGCCGATTCCTTTGAGTCACGGGATGCAAGGACGCAGGCTTATCTGATTCCCGCCATGGCCGAAGCTGTCGGCAACTCCGAGATCATTGTTATGCACCGACGGCGGGACGATCAGTTCCGCAAGGTTGAGCCAATGCCGCCCGGGTACAAACACTTGATGGGGCTTAAGCTCTTTCGCACCCTTGCAGTGCTCAAGGGATCTCCACCCCATGAGCCATACTCCGTAGCATATTTCTATCCCCCGCCTGTTCGGGTTCCGTATATACAGGAGTCGCCGTTTGTCCGGCTACCTGTACCATACCGTCCCTCTGTACTTGAAGACGATCTCGTGCGGTTGATGTTCGTCCGTCCACAGAAAATTCCCCTGCCGGACAGGACACCCGACACCGCAAGGAGGGAGGAAGATCAGGGATTCGTGGATGACTGCAGAAGTCTGCCGGGTGGGGAATTTTTGCAAAAGTATAGGATTCAGGATGTTTTCGCATCACAGGTTTTTGTGGTGGTCACCACATGTGTCTTTCGTGTCGAATATCCTGTTCCAGAGCTTCCACCTGTGGACATGGGATTCAATCGCGAGAACTTCATCCGATCCGAAAGCAGAATTCCACACTTCCAAAGCATCAGCGGCCTGATTACTCTCACCCCCCGCGAGGTTTCGGAGATTGTTTTCACGGCCTACTGGCTGGAGGGGGCGGACGAGGGTGCCGCCAAGTACGCGGCGGCCTGTGCCGCCAACCCGGCAATCCTGCTGCCGCTGGCGGCCCCCGCAGACTTCGAAACCGAAATCGGCAAACGGCTCTTCGAAGCCGTCAAAGCAAAGCCTCCCGTGCAAGAGAAACCCCCGGCAAAGGCTTCTCCATGAAAACAATCATAACCATACTTGGGGTCTGCATATTGTCGCAGGTCGCCTGGCCAGCGGAGACTTTTGATACCGCGCCTCCCCGGACACAGCGCTACATCGTCGAGTCACTGGCGGATGCCATAACCTCTTGCGAGGTTGCTGTCCTGCTGGGGCGTAGCGACGAGTGGCTACGGAGTGACGACGTGTTGAACATTGACCATCGACACGGATTTGACCTCAGGAGCTTTCGTCATGTGGCTTCGCTCAAGAGTGCTGTCTTTCTCCCTCATTACGGTCCGTGCTATGTGTATCCTCCAAAAAGTTACATTACCCCCAGAATACGTGTCAGGCACCCAAAATCCGAGAAGGATTTGTCACCGCCCTACCGTCCACGTTTTCCTGGAGGCGAAAACTTGACTGTGCTCATGTTCCTCCGGCACGTTACGAAACCACTGGAAGATCGTATCTTACCAGCTTCCAAACAGAGGGAAGGTATTTCTGGTGAGGTCTCTCGCTTGGGGGTGGAAGCGTACATGGAGAAGCATGAGCTCCGCGAAGTGTTTTCAAGCCGGGTTTTCCTTGCGCTGGAGGGGTGCATGTTCCGCGTGGACCATCCGGTGCCGGAACTCCCTGAAACGAAAGCCATGCGGTTGAACCATGCTAACCAAGTGTTGACGGAAGCCCGTGTTCCAGAGTTGCAGCGCACAAGCGGCCTGATTACTCTCTCCTCCCGCGAGGTCTCGGAAGTTGTCTTCACGGCCTACTGGCTGGAGGGGGCGGACGAAGGAGCCGCCAAGTATGCGGCGGCCTGCGCCGCCAACCCGGCGATCCTGCTGCCGCTGGCGGCTCCTGCGGACTTCGAGACCGAAATCGGCAAACGGCTCTTCGAAGCCGTCAAAGCAAAGCCTCCCGTGCAAGAGAAACCCCCGGCAAAGGCTTCTCCATGAGCCAGAATGCCCGGCCAGCTTTCCGCAGACATAGTTAGATGAAAATTATTGGAGAGCAAATGTCCTCATGAGCCGCCAGCTCAAAGAAAAGTGCATGCTTCATAAAACCAAAGGCGACAACTCTCGCAAAATAGGGAAAAACTGCCCTCATTGACTCGCTGGCCTGAAAAGTGCTAGTTTGCCGGAGATGTTTCCGCTTCTGAATTCAGTTGCTGTTTATCACCTTTTACCATAGGTCTGCCAGAATGCTGCTCAAAAACGTTTCGCTCGAAATGTCGCCCAAACCGCTCTTCAGCAAGGATGACGACTCGGTGCTGGCAGTCTTCCGCAGCATGTTCCGCGACTGGCAATCGCTGCTGCGTCATGCCGAACAGGTCTCGGTTCTCTGGTGGCTGAGCGATGGGACTGATTTGCTGGTCTGGAATCGCGACTGGGAGGCTCCGATC
>CAZMGQ010000149.1:0-6060 GCA_964565855.1 uncultured Lentisphaerales bacterium
CAAGATGAGTGCCCCGGCGAGCGTCCTCTTTGTCAGCGGCATCCTCTGCAACATCCTCGTCTGTCTGGCTCTCTGGACCTCCGGCCGCACCGGTTCCGACGCTGCCAAAATCCTCCTGATCTGCCTCTGTCTCTTCGCCTTCATCGGTTCCGGCTTCGAGCATAGTGTCGCCAACATGTCCCTGCTGGGAGTCGGTGTCATGGCACAAGTTGGTGCCGGTATCACCTGGAGCGGCTTCTTCTACAATCTGCTCTGGGTCTCACTCGGGAATATCATCGGGGGCGCAGTCGTTCTGGCCGGTGCCTATCACCTGATCGCTGATCGCAACAAACCAATATCTCACAAAGGAAATTCATGATGACGGGGAACAAGGAAAAGCTGGTAATTGTCGGCAATGGCATGGCAGGCGGCAAACTGGTCGAAGAACTGGTTGCCAACTGCGATAACTGCCACCAGATCACAATTATCGGCGACGAACCCTGCGGCAACTACAACCGGATCAAACTGGTCGGCAAGCTGAAGGATCCCGATCTGCCGGAATTTTTCATCAATGACCCCCAGTGGTACGCCGACCACGGTGTCGAGGCCATCCTCGGTGCCACGGCACAGGCCATCCACCGCGAAGAGAAACAGGTCGAGCTGGCCGATGGACGCATGATCCCCTACGACAAACTCGTCCTCGCCACCGGTGCCCACCCCTTTATTCCCCCCATGGATGGACTCGACCTGCCGGGCGTTTTCACTCTGCGCAAACTGCGCGACGTCGAGAGCATCCGCAACTTTCTCAAAGACCGCAGTGCAGTCATGGTGCTGGGCGGCGGTCTGCTCGGCATCGAACTCGCCCTGATGCTGCGTCTGCTCGGCAAGCGGGTCACCGTCTCACACCTGATGCCCTCCCTGATGGAGCTCCAGTTGCCGGAGGGAGCCGGTCACTTCCTCAAACATCACCTGGAAGACCTCGGCATCCGGTTTGTCATGGGCACCTACGTTACCGAACTGCTCGGCACCACCGCCGGTGTCGAACGCGCCCGCTTCAAGGACGGTGCCTCAATCGAAACCGAAGCCGTCTTCTTCAACTGCGGCATCCGCCCCAACAAGGACCTCGCCGAGGCCGCCGGACTGGTTTTCAACCGTGGCATCGCCGTCAACGACCGGCTCCAGACGAGCGATCCCCACATTTATGCCTGTGGCGAATGTATCGAGTTCAAAGGTCAGACCTGGGGCCTCGTGGCACCGGTGTACGAACATTCCCGCGCGCTGGCCGAGATTCTCTGTGGCAAGGGCACCACCTTCCAGCCTTCGGCTCCCGCCCCGACACGTCTCAAGTCCGACATCCCCGTTCTCAGCATGGGTCGCTTCAAGCCAGAGGCCGGCGACGAGGTGGTCTCCTACAGCGACCCCTCCGGTGCCGTCTTCAAACAGATGATTCTGGAGGACGGTTTCCTGAAGGGTGCCGTGCTGGTCGGTGAAGATCTCAATGCTGAGTCGATCGAACTGCACTATACCGCCCGCCTCCCCGCCCCCACACGCCGGGCGGATCTGCTGTTCCCGGGCGCGACTGCCGGAGATGCCATTCTCGACGGCAGCGGCATCCCCGACGAGGCCCGCATCTGCGATTGCAACGGCATCTCCGCCGCCCAGATCCGCACCTCGATCCGCGATGGTAACGACACTCTTTTCAAGGTCATGCGCAGCACCAAAGCCGGCACCGGCTGCGGCAACTGCAAGAACAAGCTCAAGTCGCTCCTGATCGCCGAAGTGGGCGAGCTGCGGGTCGATCCGGCCGAAAACTACTATGTGCCGGGGGTCGCCCTCAATCGCGAGGAACTCTCACACTTCATCCGAACCAACAACCTGCGCTCCGTCTCGGACGTGCTTCAGACCGTACCCAACGCCGTCGACGACTCCGCCACCCGCATCGGGCTCGACTACCTGCTCAACTACCTCTGGCTCTCAAAGCACACGCTCGAGGACGACGCCCGTACCGCCAACGACCGTTATGCCGGCAACATCCAGAACGACGGTCGTTTCAGTGTCATCCCCGACATCCCCGGCGGTGTCGCCACACCCCGCCACCTGCGGGCGATTGCCGATGTGGCCGACCGCTACAATGCGAGGATCAAGGTTACCGGTGCTGACCGCATCGGACTCTACTCGATCAACAAGGAAGACCTGCCCAAAGTCTGGGACGAACTGCACATGGCTTGCGGCTTTGCCTATACCAAGGGGTTCCGCGCCTGCAAATCCTGCGTCGGCAAGACCTTCTGCCGCTTCGGCCTGATGGACTCGCTCTCGCTCGGCGAGCGCCTTGGCAAACGCTACCGTGGCCTGATGTCGCCCGCCAAACTCAAGATGGGTGTCTCGGGCTGTCCACGCAACTGTGCCGAATCGACCATCAAAGACTTCGGTGTTGTCGCAGTCGAAGGCGGCTGGGATGTCTTTGTCGGCGGCAACGGCGGGGCCAAGGTCTATGTGGCTCACAAAATCGCCCAGGTCAAGACCGATGAAGAGGTCATCCAGCTTGCTGACCGCTTCTTCGAGTACTATCGCCGCCATGCCAAATACGGGGAGCGGACGGCCCACTTCATTGAGCGCGTCGGCCTCAAGCCGGTCGCCGATGCCATCCTCCATGCTCCCGCCGAGGATCTGGCCGAGCTTGAGTCGCGACTCGCCCAGGCTCTCGAAAACATCGTCGATCCCTGGGAGTCCCGCACGGCTGATTACACCAGCAACCTCGGCTCCAGCGAGAGTCCGGCACCGGCACCCGCCGGCTTTGTCCGGGTGGCCACACTCGCGGATATTCCCCCCGGAGGAGCACGTCGCTACGAGATCGCCGGTCGTGCGATTGCCGTCTTCCACCATCGCGACGGCTCCTGGCTGGCTACGGCGGCACTCTGTCCGCACGAGCGCGGCCCGCTGGTCGACGGTACCTGGGCCGGCGGACGCCTGGTCTGTCCGCTGCACGGCTATTCATTTGACACTTCGACGGGCGTCGGTGACAACCCCGACATCCCGCCGCTTCAGATCTACCGACACCAGGTGCGCGATGATGCCATCTGGGTCGAGCTGACCTGAAAACACTGAGGAGTAAACACCATGAAACTGGATCCAAACCAAATCCTGCGCGATCTCGTTATCGCTAACCCTGAACTGCGTGAAACGCTGGAAGTTCTCGGCATCGACTATTGTTGCGGTGGCGGCCAGCCTGTCGGCCAGGCCATCGAAGCCGCCGGCAAGACTCTCGCCGAAGTCGAAAAGATTCTGGCGGAAGCCAAGGCGGCCAAAGCCGGTCAGCCCAAACCCCGCGACTGGTCCAAGGCCACCCTGAGTGCGCTGGCGGAACACATCGAACATACACACCATACCTTCACCAAGCAGCAGCTTGAGCGCCTCGACCCACTGCTGGCCAAGGTCGAAAAGGCCCACTCGGCCGATCATGGCCCGTTGCTGGCCGAGGTCCGTAAAAACTTCGATGAACTGCACGCTGACCTGGTTCCGCACTTCCAGAAGGAAGAGCAAATCCTGTTCCCGGCCATCAAGGTCATTGAGATCTACTCCAACGGTCTGATCGAGAAGCCGGTCTTCCATTCCGGCAAACTCGAAAACCCGATCCGGCAGATGCTGCTCGAGCACGACCACGCTGGCGCCCTGCTGGCCGCCCAGCGCATCACCACCGACGGCTTCAAACTGCCGGAAGGTGCCTGTCTCTCGTTCGAGTCTCTCTACGAAGGACTCGAGGCCCTCGAACGCGATCTGCACGAACACATCCACCTTGAGAACAACATTCTCTTCCCTGCAACTCTCAAACTGGAACAGATACTCGACTAATGCTGCCGAAAATGCCAGACTGATCGGCAACCAGAGGCGGTATGTCTTTTCCGCAAGTAACCCTTAATCAAACAAAGGAATAACCATGAAACCACGCCCAATCTGTGACGGAGTAAAGTGGCTCGGAGCCATCGACTGGAACCGCCGCCTGTTTGACTCTTTGATCCCGCTGCCCGACGGCACCAGCTACAACGCTTATCTGGTCGAAGGGTCGGAGAAAATTGCCCTGATCGATAGCGTCGATCCGGTCATGATCGATATCATCCGTCGCCAGCTCGCCAATGTACCGCGGATCGACTACATCATTTCGCAACATGCCGAGCAGGATCACTCCGGTGCCATCCCCGAGCTGATCAAATGGTACCCCGAGGCCATCGTTGTCTGTTCGACCAAGGCCAAGCCCCTGCTGCTCGAACACCTCAGCATCCCCGAGGAGCGTATCCAGACAGTTGCAGACGGCGAAAGCCTCTCACTGGGCGGCAAGACCCTCAACTTCTACCACATGCCCTGGGTCCACTGGCCCGAGACCATGGTCACGCACCTGCCCGAAGACCGCATTCTTTTCTCATGCGACTTCCTCGGCTCACACATCGCCACGACCGATCTCTATGCCGGCGACAGTGCCTACGTCATCGAAGCGGCCAAGCGCTACTATGCCGAAATCATGATGCCCTTCCGCCGCAGCATCCAGGGACACCTCAAGCGTCTGCGCGACCTTGAGTTCGACATGGTGGCACCGAGCCACGGCCCGATCTACGACCAGCCGGAAATGATCATTTCCGCCTACGAAGACTGGACCTCCGACAAGGTCGGCAACACGGTTGTCATGCCCTACATCTCGATGCACGGCAGTACCGAACTGATGGTGGACTACCTCGTGGCAGCCCTCGCCGAACGTGGCGTCAAGGTCGAGAAGTTCGACCTCACCGTCACCGATATCGGCAAGCTGGCCATGTCGCTCGTCGATGCCGCCACGATTGTCATCGGTACACCCACGGTTCATATCGGCCCCCACCCGGTGGTCTATTCGGCCACACACCTGGCCAACGCCCTCCGGCCCAAGCTCAAATACGCCGCCGTTATCGGCTCCTACGGCTGGAACACCAAAGCCGTTGAGCAGATCGCGGGTCTGATCCCGAGCCTCAAGGTCGATGTCCTGGGTACCGTGCTCTGCAAGGGCCTCCCGCGCGAGGATTCCTTCAAGGCACTCGACGAACTGGCCGATACCATCGCAGCCAAACACGCCGATCTCTAAGCCAGGTCACCGTTGTGGCAGAGTCCCGACTCTGCCACACCCCTGGTCCGATCGGACAATTCACCAAGACGCCGGCAGTTCACAGAACATCATGTCGGCGTCTTTTTTATCACAACACCTCTCACCCCGTGCCCGACCACCGCAACAATCCTTCTGCTGACGCACCGGCGCCACTGCTGGAGATTTTGGATCTCACGATCCGCTACTCCCACAAAGCCGATGTCCCACCCGCCGTTGACCGGGTTTCGCTGAAGGTGCCGGAAGGTGCCGCGGTCGGTATTGTCGGCGAAAGCGGTTGCGGCAAATCCTCCCTCGCCCGGGCACTCGTCGGTCTCGTTGCCCCGTCCTCCGGCTCTATCATTTATGCCGGCCGCTGCCTGAGCACGCTCGACCGTACCGGCTGGCTCCACTATCGCCGCTCAGTACAGATGGTCTTTCAGGACACGCTTGGCTCGCTCAACCCGCGTCAGACGGCGGGCGATGCCATTGCCGAAGTTCTGGCAGTCCAGCGGCGGGACAGCTTCTCCACCGCCGCTAGCCGTCGCAGTCGTCTGCAGGAGCTGCTCGACCTGGTCGAACTGCCGCCACGCCTGGCCGACCAGTATCCGCACGAACTCAGCGGCGGCCAGCGTCAGCGTATCGCCCTGGCACGAGCTCTCGCCATGGAGCCCCGGCTGCTGATTGCTGACGAACCTGTGTCTGCGCTCGATGTCGCTGTCCAGGCCCAGATCATCCGTCTGCTGGATCGTCTGCGTCGCGAACTGAATCTCACTTTGCTCTTTATCGCCCACGATCTCGCCGTCGTCCGCGTCCTCTGCGAGCATACACATGTCATGAGTCAGGGGCAGATTGTGGAAAGCGGCACCACAGCCGATCTCTTCCGCAACCCGCAGCAGGACTATACCCGCAGCCTGCTGGCTGCCGTCCCCGATGTCGGCCGTGCCCTGGCCATGCGGCAATTCTAATAGTTGCACCTT
>CAZMGQ010000150.1:0-3650 GCA_964565855.1 uncultured Lentisphaerales bacterium
CTGCCAGTCCGGCTCATCGACATGCAGGTGCGTGTGGGTGTGCGACTGGATATCGTGCCCCTTGTCGAGCACGCTCTGCCACAGTTCCCAGGTGCCGCCGAAGCCGCCCCGGCCCTCTTTTTTGACATTGCGCGTAATCAGAAACCAGGTGACCTTGAAGCCGTAACGTTCCGAAACTTCGAGCCACCAGGGCACGTCGGGCGCACAGTTGTCATCGACAGAGATACTGACCGCCGCCACTTTGTCGTCCTTCCAGAGACAGATCTCCGCTGCACCCGGCTCTGCCGGCCAGGTCCGGTCGGTAACTTCGAAACGCGGCTTGATTTTATTGCCTTCCCAGAGGTTGGGAAGCTGCTCACTCGCCTCGTCAGCCCGGATGACAGACACACCTGCCAACAACAGACAAGCAGAAAGAAATCTCAGTTTCATGGCCTTCATCTCTCAGTAAACTTCTTCGATTACGAGCCGGGCACCAGACGGACTGTTCCGCGATCGGGCACCGCCTGTACCAGTGCATAGCGGGCACCTTCATGCTCGATCACCTTGGCTTCAACCGGTTTTTCGCCCTGTGTCGCAGCCACCTGCTGCCAGTCATCGTAGAGACGCACCTTGATCGTCAACGGATAGTCGAAAGCCGTGTCGTCCATCTCATCGCTCAGATCAAACGCAATCCCGTCCGCCGCATTGGCGACGGTTTTGATTGTCGCCGTGTCGCGCTCCTGACCATAGAGCGAAACATCCCCGAAGAGCGCCAGCCAGAGCGAATCGCTCTCCTCTCTCAGAAACTCGAAAAACGGATCGTTTTCCGGCTTCTCCTTCATGAAGTGATAGAGCAGGATGCACCAACTGCGATAGGCGCGGTGATCGGGCGTCAGGATCTTGCGCGGATCGGCCCAGGATGCCTTGGGGTTGTCGAGCGACCTGCCGCTGCCGCAACGGGTGCCCATGTAGTCGAGCGCGTTGACATTGGGTATGACACCTGTGACACCCCGCGCTCCCGCATAGTATCGGCCGGCAACCTCGCGGTCGTTTTTGCCCGAGTTCTTGCCGCCCGGATAGGCCAGAAAACGCACCCGGTGACCGGGCAGCTTCTCTTCGATCAGGCGCTTCGATTCACGGTACTCCCACTCGATATCCTGCCAGTCGGGCTCATCGACATGCAGGTGGGTGTGGGTATGCGACTGGACATCATGCCCCTTGTCGAGCACCGACTGCCAGAGCTTCCAGGTGCCGCCGAAAGCATTGCCCTCATCCTTGATATTGCGTGTGATGACAAACCAGGTCACGGGAAAACCGTAGCGTTCCGACATCTCGAACCACCAGGGCACATCCGGCGCGCAGTTGTCATCGACAGTGACACTGACTGCCGCCAGTTTGTCGTCTTTCCAGAGGCAGATACCCATCTCGCCCGGCTTTTCGGGCCAGACGCGGTCAGTCACCTCGAAACGCTTGGCCACCTTGGGACCTTCGGGCAGGTTGGGCCGTTGCAGGCGCTCGGATTCCTGTGCCCTCAGGGGGACAGCTCCCAGCAGCAAGGTCAGACACAGTAGTCCGCTCATCCAGCCCTGTCGTTTACAATTAATTGGAGAAAAGCTCTGCTTATTTGTCTGATGCATGTCTTGTTTTCCAGTTTTTATGGTTTGGGGGCAATCCTGATTGTGCCACGGTCGGGAACGGCTGCCACGAGTGCATAGCGTGCGCCTTCATGCTCAACCACCCGCAGTTCGACAGGTTTGTCGGCCTGGGTTGCAACCACATCCTGCCAGGCGTCGTAGAGACGCAGCTTGATCGTCAGCGGCACATCGAAAAGTTCGTCATCCATGTCGTCGGACAACTCCAGAATCACCCCTTCGGCCTTGTTCGCCACACTGGTGAGAGTGGCCGTATCACGCTCCTGTGCATAGCGTGCCACATCGCCGAACAGTCCTGCCCAGAGCTGGTCTTTTTCGGCTTTCAGAAACTCGAAGAAAGGCTCGGCCTTGGCCGGTTCTTTGACCAGATGGTAAACCACGTTGCACCAGCTCCGGTAGGCCCGGTGCTTGGGGTCAAAAAGTTTGCGGGCATCCGCCCAGGGAATCTTGGGGTTGTCGAGCGCAGCGGTCTGTCCACAACGGACGCCCAGATAGTCGATCTCGTTGACCTTGGGAATTGAACTCGAAACATAGCGTACGGCCGCATAGTATTTGGCTGCCACTTCACGGTCGTTATGCTTGGAATGTTTCCCCCCCGGATAGGCCATGAACAACGCCCTATGCCCCGGCAGTTTTTCCTCGATCAGACGCTTCGACTCACGGTACTCCCAGTCGATATCCTGCCAGTCCGGCTCATCGACATGCAGATGTGTATGAGTGTGCGACTGGATGTCGTGGCCTTTGTCGAGCACTCTCTGCCACAGTTCCCAGGAGCCACCGAAACTCTTGCCGACGTTGCGCGTGATCAGAAACCAGGTCACGGGAAAGTCGTATTTCTCGGCAACCTCAAGCCACCAGTCAACATCCGGCGCACAGTTGTCATCAACATTGAGGCTGACTGCCGCCAGCTTGTCATCTCTCCAGAGACAGACCTCCGCCGCCCCCGCTTCGGCGGGCCAGGTACGGTCGGTAACTTCGAAACGCGGCTTTACCTTGGGGCCTTCCGCAAGGTTCGGCAGTTGCTTAGGTGCTTCCTGGCCTCTGGTTCCAACGGCCAGCAACAGCATGAACAGGACATACTTCGACAGTTTAGCCATACAAATACCCTTTGCTTATTCCGCCATCAAACCATATTTCCCGGCCCAAAGTCAAGGCGTAAACAAGCCGCATCCGCCTGCTGCCAAGGCTACGGCGCGACAGGCTACGGACGACGTGACAGTCGTCCCTCCCACCTTGGCGTCCTTGGCGTCTTGGCGGTTGTTTCATTTTTTGATGCAGGTACGGAGCCTGCGTTCCCAGTCAACCCGCGCCCCGGAGTGACCCCCGATGAGCAACACCAGCTAACGCAGGCTAGCACCAGCCTCCAGACCCGAGCCAGCGCTCGGGGCTCCCAGGCAGGCGACGCGTCCGGATGGCGCACGATGTCAGACCTGTCCGATAGCGCCGGTTTTCCCGGCTTTGTCACATGACCTTCCGGGGCTCAGGCCAACGGGCCGCGCCCCGGAGTGGCCCCCGGGGTGGCGGAGCGGTTAAGTCGGAAAACGTGGCGTCAGATTGGTTCGTACGCAAGGCGTCGTGACCCGAGCCAAACTCGCGTTTGCGAGGGGCACGAGAACGCAGCGGACGGGCCGATATCACGTCACGTCCTTTCCGACCCGCTCCGCCATCCCCCGATGAGCAACACAGCACTGACGCAGGCATACGCCAACCGCACGCAGGACGACGTGACAGTCGTCCCTCCCGGCTGGGACCGCAAGGCTCCGCACCTGAGCTGCCTATCGCCTTGAAGCCTGTCCCTCCACCTGCTACACTGTCCGCCATATACACACCACTCCCCTACCTCATAGGAGTTCCCATGAAAAACACCGCCCTCCTCTGTGTCCTCCTCACCACCCTCAGCATCCCGCTGCTGGCAAACGATCCGCCCCCCATCCAGAAGGTCGAAATCGCACCCCATGCGGCCTTCAAAGTCAACGACCAGCCCTTCTTCCCCATCCTCTCCTGGCTACAGTCATCGCG
>CAZMGQ010000150.1:3660-6056 GCA_964565855.1 uncultured Lentisphaerales bacterium
ATATCCGCTCCTCAAATCCCTCGGCTTCAACGTCGCCATGGGCAACCACAACAACCAGCCGCCCTCGCCCGAGATGGCCGAAAACGCCAAGGCCGCCGGTCTCTATGCCATGCCGCATTTTGACGGACTCTCCAGCAACAACCCCTACATCTTCGGCTGGCTCGATCTCGATGAGCCGGACATTACCAGCCGCCAGGCCACCGCCAAGGTTGTCCCAGAGAAAGGCCTGCGCATCAACAAGAGTGCCCCACCGGCCAATATCGTTGATGGCAACCTGCGCTCCGCCGCCGTGCTGGACCCCATGGCCGATGCCTCCGTCACCATCGAACTCGACAACCCGGTCACTGTCACCTCCTTCGCCCTCAGGATCCTGCCCAACAAGCCCGAGCAGAAGGTCATGACCACCCCCACCAAAATCGTCCTGACTGGCGATGGCACCGAACTGCTGACGATGACGGTCGAAGACAAGGCCGATCCCCAGAAGTTCGATCTGCCGGCCCCCGCCACCTTCAAGTCGCTCGAGCTGAAGGTGACTGAGGTCGAGGCCGGCGAACGGGTCTGGGGCCAGATCCGCGAACTCGAAGGCTTCGACGCCGCCGGCGAAAATGTCCTCAAGTCGCCCCCCGTCGGAGTTGTGCGCCGCCTGCCCGAGGTCAGCCAGGCCCGTTACCGCGAAATGAAGGAGAGCGATCCCGGACGTCCCGTCTTCCTGACCCTCACCTCACGCTATCTCGAACGTTACGAACGCTGGCACAAGGTGCCGGTCGAAGAGATGCGCGCCCACTATCCCGGCTGGGTCAAGGCGGCCGACAGTCTGGGCTTCGACATCTACGCCATCTACGGCTACAGCAAACCCGAGTGGCTGCTCGACAACATCGAGGCCATCCGCGAACTGCGCAAGATGGCCGGTCCCGACAAGCCGATCTTTGTCTGGATCGAATGTGCCAACTACGGCAGCCAGCAGAGTCGCGACCTGAAGGTGCTTCCGCGTCACACCCGGGCCGAAGTCTGGATGTCGATCATCGCCGGCGCCCGGGCCATCGGCTACTTCACCCACGTCTTCACTCCCTTTAACGAATTCGCGCCCGACGCCGAAATGCAGGCCGAAATGAAGCGCCTCAACAATCAGATTGCCCGGCTGACACCCGAGCTGCTGGCCCAGCCTGCCGACGAACATGTCTCGATCAGCTTCGATCAGGAGGTCGAAGGCCACTGCATGGCCACCGTCACCGGTCGCAACGTCCTGATTGTGGCCCAGAACCTGGACCTCGGCGGCAAAGACGGTCTCGGCGGCAAAACGGCCAAAGCTCGCATCAGCGTCAAAAACCTGCCCGCCGGCATGACGGTCGAAGTGGTCGATGAAGGTCGCAATATCATCAGCTCCAACGGCTGGTTCGAAGACAGCTTCGAGGGCCTGCAGGAACACATCTACCGTGTGCTGATCCCCTGACGGATCGCTACAGTCCCCGACGCAGGGACTCTGCCACGGCTTTTTCGCGCCGCTGACGCCGCAACTGCCTTGCACGGCTGAGCTGCCGGTACCAGGGGCGCGAGGGCACGGGTGGTTCCTGCCCGGTCTCTTCGTCAGGCCCCATGTTACTGACGACCGACAGCACATAGCGTCCCAGCCACAGGTAGCGTCCCTGGTAGTTTGTGCCATCCGGTGCGGTCAGTTCGCAATAACCGTAGCGCGTCTCGCGACAGGTGATTTTCGTAAAACCGGCCGCATAGCCCTGCCCCAGCAGCTTCGAAACGGCCTCTTTAAAGGACCAGAGCACCGTACAGCGGGCAACCTGGTCAACCCCCGCCAGCAGACTGTCCTCGGGCGCTTCGAAACGGCTGCTAAGATGTGGCAACCGCCAGCTCCGCCGCTCGATATCGACCCCCACCGCCGCTCCGTCCACCCCGTAGCCCGCCACCACCAGCGTATTTTTATGTGCCAGTGAACAGGCCAGCTCGGAATAATTTTCCGAATTCGGCTCCTGGATCACAATCCGCGGCTGTCCCCTTTCATCCTTGCGGATTTCGGCATGCAATGGTGAACGTACCCGGTTGTCGAGCAGTAGCAGACGTTTGAGGGCGATGCGTGCAGCCGTCCATTCGCGCTGCCGCCGGTCGTGACTCAAAGTCGCCCTCTCCTCACGCTCACGCTCGGTCAGCCACAGCTCAGGCGCCATGCCTTTCTGCGTCAGCCCCTCCAGGTGCCAGCTTACAATCCTGACCGAGGGAAAATCCGGCAAAAGCTCCTGAAGCTCATAAATCGTTGATTTGGGACTCGACAATTTCCAATCCTTTGCGCGCCATCATACCCCAAGTGCTGCATGATTTCACTTTATTTTGTTCCACAGGCACTCGCCCGAAAGAATGTAGGATAGGCAATCTTGCCTGTCCCAAAA
>CAZMGQ010000151.1:0-5990 GCA_964565855.1 uncultured Lentisphaerales bacterium
CGTCGCTCCCGCCAATTTTTTTTCGAGCCGTCCAACTTGGACGGCTTTTTTTTTGGAGAAACCATTGGCCGCTTGGTTGAAAGTATGTGTGCTGGCTGTGGTGCAGGGCATCACGGAGTTTCTACCTGTCAGCAGTTCAGGCCATCTGGTTCTGGCCGGGTCGGTGCTGAACCTGGAGTCCCCCGGCGTAATGTTGGAGATGATGCTGCATGGCGGCACGCTGGTGGCGATTCTGGCCTTTTACCGTGAACGTCTGATCCGGCTGGCCACAGGCATGCTGCAACGTGACAAGAGTGCCTGGCTTTACTTCAGCAAGCTGGTGGTATCCACTTTACCTGTGATCCTGCTCTATCTGCTGGCGGGCAGCTGGATTGAGAGCACCTTCGAAAAGCCCGAATTTGTAGGCCCGGCACTGATTGTGACAGGTTTCATCCTCTTCTGGGGCTGTCGTCCGGGGCGTCCGCTCGACAAGCCGGTACGCTGGGCTGATGCCTGGTGGGTGGGTCTGGCCCAGGCCCTGGCACTGCTGCCGGGGATCAGTCGGTCAGGATCGACCATTTCGGTGGCCCGCAGGCGCGGGGTGGAGCCGGCGGCCGCAGCGGAGTTCTCCTTTCTGATGAGTGTGCCGCTGATTGCCGGAGCGATCCTGCTGCAACTGATGAAGTTGGGGAATGGCGAGGTCGAGCATGTGGGGGCCGGTCCGATGCTGCTGGGGGCTCTGATAGCCGGGATCGTGGGCTATGTAGCGCTCAGGTTTCTGATCCGCCTGCTGCTGCATGACAAGTTCTGGCTGTTTGGCATATACTGTCTGGTGGTGGGCCTGCTGGCGACAGTTTCCAGCCTGTTTTGAGGTTTTGCATGATCTATCTCGACCATAACTCTACAACCCGGCCTGATCCCGCTGTCAGACAGGCGATGGTCGAAGCACAGGAATTTTGCTGGGGCAACCCTTCGGCACAGCACAGCCTGGGTCAGGAGGCAAGGGCGGCACTGGATGAAGCGCGCGGCCAGGTGGCACGTCTGGCCGGTGTAACGGCGATGGACGTGATTTTTACCAGCGGAGGAACCGAAGCAGTCAACCAGGTTTTGCTGGGAGGGCGGGCACTGGCCGAGCCGAAGCATCTGATTGTAAGTGCGATTGAGCACCCTTGTGTACTGGACGCTGCGACGCTGCTGGAACGGGCCGGCTGGGAGGTGACACGTCTGCCGGTCGATGGCCGCGGGATTGTTGATCCGGCTGATTTGCGCCGTGCTCTAAAACCTGAAACCGCCCTGATCTCGGTGATGCTGGCCAACAACGATACGGGAGTGATGCAGCCTGTGCGGGAGTTGGCAACAATCGCACGTGAGGCCGCTATTCCGCTGCATACCGATATTGTACAGGCCGCCGGACGGGTTGCAGTAAATGCTGTTGATCTGGGGGCAGATTTTCTGACTCTCTCGGGCCACAAGTTTCATGGTCCCAAGGGAACAGGTGCCATCATCTGCGGCACTCGGCGACGTCCGGCCGCACTGTTGCATGGCGGTCCGCAGGAGGCTGGCCTGAGGGCAGGCACCGAGAATGTGACGGCACTGACTGGCCTGGGCGTGGCGGCGGAGCTGGTGTGGCAGAGTCTGGACTCTGCCACAGACTATATGCGTGAGTTGCGCGACAGGCTCGAAGAGGGTCTGACAGCGGAACTGGCGGATGTGGTGATCCATGGTGCCGGGGTGGAGCGGCTGCCGAATACGCTCTATATGGCGTTTGAGGGAGTCCGGGCGCAGCGGCTGGCGGCGCGACTGGACCTCGACGGAATCGCGGTTTCGACCAGTTCGGCCTGTTCGACCGGGTCGGATGCGCCGCCACATGTTTTGCTGGCGATGGGCGTGTCCCCCGCGCTGGCGTTGGGCTCGATCCGCTTTTCGGTAGGGCGTGATAACACGCGCGATGAGATTGAAGAGACGATCGGGCGGGTGGCAGAGCTGGTAACGGAGATGCGGCGACGATGAGCGGGCTGGGGCGAGTGGTGGTGGGTTTGAGTGGAGGGATAGACTCCTCTGTCGCCGTATTGCTGCTGCGCGAGATGGGCTATGAACCGGTGGGGCTGACCCTGCGGCTGCAGGCCTGTAATGTGGACAGCGGATCGCGACGTTCATGCTGCGGGCCGGATTCGGCAGCGGCAGCTCGTGCGGTGGCACAGCAGATGAAAATCCGTCATTATGTGCTCGACTGTCATGAGATTTTTGATCAGAGGGTGTTGCGACCGAGCTGGGATGATTTTTCTTCGGGGCGGACACCCAATCCCTGTGTACTCTGCAATGCCGTGGTGCGGTTCGACAAGCTGGTGGAGTTTGCCGACGATCTGGGGGCTGTCGCGGTCGCGACGGGGCACTATGCGCGGTTGGAGAAAAAGTCCGATGGGGGTGTACGGCTGTTGCGGGGGCGTGATCCGCGCAAAGATCAGTCGTACTTTCTTCATGCCATTCCGCCGCATCTGTTGGCGCGGGTCATTTTTCCACTGGGGGAGATGACCAAGGACGAGGTGCGGGAGCTGGCGCGGGCGAATGGACTGAAGTCGGCCGAGCGGCCGGAGAGTCAGGACGTCTGTTTTGCGGGGCCGGAAGGACATTTTGCCGAGTATCTGAGGCAGTATTTTGCGCATAAGGCCAAGGCCGGAGAGATCAGGACGCCGAAAGGCAAGGTCGTCGGGCAGCATGAAGGGGTACACCGTTTTACAATCGGCCAGCGGCGGGGGCTGGGCGTAGCTCTGGGCAAACCGGCACGCGTCAGTGCAATTGATCCGCGGAGTGGTGAAGTAATTGTGACGACTGAAGCCGGGGATCTGCTGCGTGATGTCTGTACTGCGAGTGATTGTCGCTGGATCGGAGAAGCACCGGAGGTCGGCGAAGAATTGCAGGCACAGATTCGCTATCAGCAGCAGGCCAGGCAGGTACAGGTGGAGCTGGTAGCCGATGCAGGCACGCGGGTGAAGGCTCGTTTTGCCGAGCCGGTATCGGCTGTGACGCCGGGGCAATGGCTGGTGCTTTATCGCGGCGACGAAGTTGTCGGCGGTGGCATCATTGGGAGTGAAACAAAAGAGACGGAGATGAGCGAGTGAAGTTTGGCAACCGGATCAACCTGCATACACATACCCTGCGTTGCAAACATGCCACGGGTCAGCCCGAGGATTATTGTCGGGAGGCGCTGGAACAGGGGATTTCAATTCTGGGATTTTCGGATCATGCACCCTTTCTGGATGGACGTCTGGGCGGGTCGCGCATGTTTTTTCACGAATTGCCCGACTATGCGGCCGATGTTGACGCAGCACGTCAATTCGATCCAGCTCTGACAGTCCTGAAGGGACTTGAAGTGGACTATTACGAGAGTGTCGGACGGGCTTTTTACGAGGACGCCTATCTGGGGGTCTGTGGCTGTGACTACATGGTAGCGGGCACACATTCGCTGGAGCCCTACAGTGAGAAGCTGGATCTGTGGCGGGATGATAATGCCTTCGGCGCAGATGAGGTGCTGGTTTATCTGAAGGCCCATCTGGTGGCCATGGAAACCGGTTTGTTTGATTTTTTCGCCCATCCGGATGCTTTTGCACGCTGTACGCCCTACTGGACGGACGAGATCAAGGCCGTGTGTGCGGACTTTGTGGACGCCTCGATTGCGCTCGACATCCCGCTTGAGATCAATGCCTACGGGATTCGCAAACCGGCGTTGGACATGCCGGAAGGCAAGCGGGCACAGTATCCGTGGCGACCGTTCTGGGAGCTGGTGGCGGAAAAAGGTGGCAAAGTTGTGGTAAGCTCAGATGCGCACCGGCCCGAGGATGTCTGGGGTAACACCGACGACACCCTCGAGCTGGCACGGGAACTGGGCCTGCAGGTTGTCAACCGCGAGCTGGCCGATAAGATTATTGCCCGGCGGAACGACAAAGCAGGCTAGGGGACTACTGAACCAGAATCAGAGTGCCGTAATATGACTGGAATTCGTAGGCTCCGATATCCGGTAGTTCAGCGGGAGAGGCGGGGCGCGGATAGCCACGGGCATCGGTAGTGATGTCGGCCAGCAGCAGACCCTTTTTGCGGGCGATCGATCTGAGCCCCAGGGCCATGGTCTGGAGGAAACTGCCGTCTAGGTACTCGACGAGCGAGTCGTTATCGGCCAGTTCCCCCAGTTGCAGATCAGCCATTACGACACTGAAAAGGTTATCGCTGTATGAACCTTCTTCAATAGTGTTGTGGCCGTTCGACGGTTCGGTCAGAATGCAGTTTTCAATCGCCAGATAGGCTCCCCGGATATCGTTGACCTGGTTGTTGTACATGAGGTTGTCAGCGATAATGCTGTTGCGCAGGCGGGTGTTCGAAGCGCTGGTACTGCCGGCATAAATTGCAGCCTCACTGCTCAGGTTACCGACGATGGTACAGTGGTCGATATCGACATAGCTGTCTTCACTTGAAATGACAATAGCGCCCCGGCGGTTGCCCGATTCGACATCGACACCAGTGCGGTTGTTGTAGAATGTGCTATTGACAAACCGGACCGGCTTGTCTTCGCCTTTGGTACCGATGTAGAAAACGGATCCGTCACTCTTTCCACTGGTGTTGTCGATAAAGGTACAGTTCTGAAATAGCCCTTTGGTGTTCAGCCTGATGATGCCCAGTCCTCTTTGGGAATAGTTGCCTTCGAATGTGGTATTATAAACCTCAAGCTCGCCATCACTATATGTTCCTATGGCTCCGGCATCACCCCACTCACTTGGTCCGTTATTAAAAGACTTGTTACCCCGGAAAACAGAATTTGAAATGACAGTCGTTGGAGAACCTCGCGTCCAGATAGCACCACCATAATGCCAGTTTGCCGAAGGTATGGACCAGTTGTCTTCAAAGATACAGTCAACGACATCCAGTTTGCCGTTGTATCTGTGGAAAACTCCTCCCGAGCCGCCATTACAGTAGTTGCTTTTAAAAGTGCAATTTTTATAAGACATATCATCACGGCTATAGGCGACACCGCCTCCATCGCCATTGAAAATACCGTTTTCAACAAACAGACAGTCTTCAAAGAACTTGCCGCCTGTGCCACCAAACATCACGCCACCATGCTTGGAAACGTTGTTTGTGAACACACAGTCTTTGGCAGACTGAGCACTTGAACCATACAGAGCTCCACCTCTATCTGTACTTGAGTTGCTGTCGAAGACACAGCGTTCAAGATTGAGGGTCAGTGAGGAGCTGCTGGTGGTTATGGCACCGCCATACTTAGAGCTGTTGTTGCTGAACATGCAGTCATAGGCGGCCACCGTAACCGAACTGTCACTGGCGTAGATAGCCCCGCCTTCATGATCCGGAGCACTGTTGCCCGAGAAGGTACAGTTGGAGAGGATCAGTCCATCGTTACCTTTGACATAGATCGCCCCTCCATGTGCATCGCTCTTGTTGCCATTGGTGAAGGTCAGGTTGTAGCACTCCAGCAACTGGCCGGCTGTGCCGCTGAAATTGATCAGGCGATCGGTACCGGCACCACTGATTGTGGCACCATTGCCGAGGCCTTCGAGCACGAGAGATTTGGTGCCTGCAACCAGCTCTTCTGCCAGTACGATTACCATTCCCTGGGGGATAAAAATCCGGTCGCCTGAGGCGGCCAGGTCGATCAGCTCGCGCAAGGTGCCGGGGCTGCCGTCGTCGAGATTGCTGCTGACGGTGTGGTCGGCAGCTTTGAGGAATGAACCTGCCACGGCCAGTGCCAGGGCAGTTACGATGTGCCTGAATGAGTGCTTCATGATAGCTCCTGAGCAGGGGTTAGTCACAGTCAGATTGCGTTTGGCACCATTTGATGCATCCCGGAGGGCAATGCAGCCTTCCAGCTGCATTTATCGCAAACAAAAACTGCCAAACAGGTCTGTTTTTGTGGCTTCGGTGGCCATTATACAAAAAGCAAGATATTAAGTTAACCGTAACTCCCAGTTTTGGTGAATACTGAAAGCGAGATGAAGTGAATATCT
>CAZMGQ010000152.1:0-3432 GCA_964565855.1 uncultured Lentisphaerales bacterium
ACATACAAACTCGACAAGCCATAGAGGTCGATAAATCCCGATCCCCAGGGCATGGCACCGGCGGCGACGACAATCCCGTTGTAGGCCAGGCGACCCTCGCGCACAACCAGCCCCCCGTTGAAGCTGTTAGTGGGAAAGTTTAGCGAGAGTGTGGCACGCCCCGTCTTGACGATGGGATGCTCTCCGGCATAGATGAGCTGTTGCGCGAAA
The DNA here is from genome assembly GCA_964565855.1 of uncultured Lentisphaerales bacterium. Classification (GTDB taxonomy): domain Bacteria; phylum Verrucomicrobiota; class Kiritimatiellia; order RFP12; family JAZUKQ01; genus CAZMGQ01. The sequence goes on from CAZMGQ010000152.1 coordinate 211, forward strand.
TTCAACTGATCGCCCAAGGCGAGGAAAGGCGACTGATCCCCGTTGTCGAGCAGCACGGGATACTTGGCGGAATAAGTGGTGATCTGGTTCCCCTCCAGCCGGATGCCGCCCAACATCACTCCATCTACATCGATGTCGAGTTGCGTGAGGTTCTTCTCGTTGCGAAATGTGGCCACTGCCCCTGCGCCCGCAGGCACAACGCCATCCATCCAGTTTTTAGTAGCTGACCATTTGGCGTTTCCGCCTGCGTTCGTCCAGACGCCGTCCGCCGCCTCAACCATCGTCGGCGCGATGCACATCGCCGTCAGTGCCATAATCCACAGGGTCTTCAAGGAATGCCTTTTCATTTGTACTCCCTTTTCGCTTGCTTCGATTCGTGCGTCAGCGACATCGCCGACACTCAGGAAGTTGCCGGCGGGAAAACACCATGCCCCCTTCCGTGAGCGGAAAAGCTAGCATGCCTTCGCTTGACAAGTCAAGCATAGACTAAAAAAAAATATACCATACCGGTAATGTCTCACTCTATAGAGGTAGCAGGAGTACTCGATCTACCGGTTCCTGAAGCTTTGTGTTCACTATATATCGCAGTGTAATGATGTTCGGGTCTGTCCACCCGATCATGTGCGTAATGATTGCCGATTGACGTGGAGTCTATGATAATCTATACTCCGTTCTGGTTAATTCCACTCGTATCGTTCAGCCGATGCAACGGTGGACAGAACAAGCTCCATCGCATATCGTCACCTCTTTTTGGAAATTTTCCCGTGGCCAAAGCAACAAGCCGAAGCAACAGAATCCTTATATTCCAGGAACTGGTTCGCAATCTGCAACATGAGATTGCGGCAAAGTCCTACGACGAAGGCGGCTGGCTGCCTTCGGCTCAGGCCTTGGCAGAACGTCATGGCGCCAGTCGGCTGACCTGTCTCAAGGCTTTGCGTTTTCTTGAGGTTGAGGGGTTGGTGCGAAGCGTACCGCCGCGCGGTTTCTACGTGACGCCTAAGGAAATGCGCCACCGGAAAATCGCAATCATCTATGGAGCCGGCGAATCATCGCCATTCTTTCGTCAGGGTGTGCCCTCCGAAGAGACCAGCCAGAACTGCGACATGTCGGCGGCGATCGACTACGTCTCCCGATATGGCTATTTTGCCCAGTTGATTCAGTCCAGTCGTCCGGAGCAGCTTGCCGCCATCGCAGGCTCCTACGGCGTTGCCGGAGCACTTTGGTTTTTTCCGAATCTGGCCTATAAAAAGGCGGTGGATGAACTGTTGGAAAGTGACATCCCCACGCTGCTCGTCAATCCGGAACCTCCCTTCGAGTGGATGACCGCACCCGCAGTGCGATACGATTTCGAGGGTATCAAGCAGGAACGCACGAAGTTTCTGCTCGCGCGTGGACATCGACGGATCCTCTACATCGGATCGTATGCCGATGCCGTCAGGTCCGGTGTAAAGGCTGAAATTCTCAAGGCCGGCGGCTCTTTCGGGAAGAAATACTGCATCGACGATATTTACAAGAACGGTGGCAAGCTGGAAGCTCAGATCGCCTCGCTCAAGATTACCGCCGTCCTCTCGGCGGTTTCCGAACAGTTGAACGCCTTTCTGCGCCAGGCACTCAGCAAAATCTCCTTTGACAAACAGCCCGAGACGCTGATGTGGGATATGGATTACCTTCCGAAAATGGGGGGAGCCTTCGAGCCGGTTCGCACGGTTCCGATGAACCGGAAGGTGTATTCGCTACCCGGTTTGGTCGCCGCCCGGAAAATGATAGAGCACCTCAACGCAGGGCAGCCTCTTGAGGCGGTCCGCATCGGATATTCAAGCCCACGCTAGATGCATCGGGCTTTGCTCTTACTGGCGGACCAGCCAGATCCCGTGGACATCGGAAAAAGAACCGCTGGGCACGGCAGTCACTTGCAGAGTGACCTCGGCTCTACCAGCGGGGAGCTGCAACTTGCCGACCGCTTTGCACACTGGCTTGGCATAGTGCTCGGTCAGCCACGAAGTACCTTCGATTTGCGAAATCTGGCTGCTGATGCAGAAAGTGGCATCGGCCTGTCGTGAGATAGACCCCAGCGCCAGATGTACCTCGAAAAGGCCTTCCGCGAGGACCTCCAACGTCCAGGTCAGTCTGTCGCCGACATGGTGCAGACTGCCCATTGAAATGCGTCCATCGGGGAAATGGTTGAGTTTGGGAATAACAACGCCGTTGGCTGTTGAAATTGCTGCTGCCTGTGGCGGAAGATGGAATCCGCCCAGCGGATCGGCCTGCAGTGCCGGACATGCGGACGGAGGCAGTGCCTGCGGGGGCGACTTGAAGTCGAGGGCTACGATCCAGGGCGCAGGTCCGGGAGGGGGCGTCAGATCAAAATCACCGACGGTCAGTCCTTGTTCTGAAATACGCACCGCTCGTCCGGCATCCTGCAGCTCCCCCTGAACCGGCAGCAGAATTTCGTTGGCCAGGGGCCATTGCCAGAGGTGGAGGTAGAGGCGATGGTCTTCAAGTGTACAACGACCGATCTCAGGTTGATGCAGAATATTGGGGTCGGCAATTCTGATCGGGGTAGGGGAGGCTTCGAGAGCCTGACAGTTGGCCATTACCCACTTGCCCAGCTCTGCGGCAGCTTGGATGCATTCCGGCCGGATCGCACCATTTGGCAGGGGCTGTACATTGAGCAGATAATTATAGCCTTTGGTGGCGCAATTACTGACTCGCTTCGCGAGCGTCGGGACGGACCAGATCGCATCGCTGCGGCAATAGCCCCAGGAATGGACACCCATGGAGTCGCAACACTCTATTACGAGCCCTTTTGTCGGGTCGCTCTCGGGAAATTCTCGCTCGGGAGTCAGAAAATCTCCGATCGGTGCACCACGATCCTCATCTCTGAGGCCGCGGTTGTTAACCAGACAATAGGGCTGGAGTCGCTTGATGGTACGGTTGATCGATTCGAGACGCTCACGGGTCAGAGTCTCATGTGTATGGTCGAACCAGATAAGGGCGACCGGACCGTACCCGGTCAGCAATTCCGTCAGTTGCCCCTCGATAAACTCGGGGTAGGTCAGCCCCTGTTCGTTCCAGATATCATCGTTAACCCCCTCATTCAGCCAGGTCTCATAATTGAAATAGAGGGCGAAACGGATATCGTCGCGCCTGGCACAGGCCAGCGCCAATTCACCTATGAGATCACGGCCGCAGGGGGTGTTGGTGACCTTGTAGCGTGTGAGT
>CAZMGQ010000152.1:3442-5939 GCA_964565855.1 uncultured Lentisphaerales bacterium
CCCAGAGGCAGAAGCCTTCTCCGTGGCGTGCGGTGGGGACGATGTAGCGCGCCCCCATGGAGACGGCACATTCAACCCAGGCTTCGGCATCAAATTTTTTTGCAGTGAAGTCCTGCATCAGGGCGGCATACTCGGACTTGGGGCCTTTGCGGACGGCATTTTCATTCTCACCGATCAGCGAGTAGAGGCCATAGTGGAAAAACATGCCCAGGCGGTCGTGCTGGAAGCGGGATATTGCAGTGTCGTACATGTGTGCTCTCAGGCTTTCACGCCAGGCGCAGTTGCAGCGATTCGGCGACCGGGCGGAAGGAACGGCGATGTTCGGGACAGGGGCCACGGTTCATCAGGGCTTCGATATGGGCCGTGGTGCCGTAGCCCTTGTTGGCACAGAAGCTGTAGCCGGGGTAACGCTGGTCGAGCTGGCACATATAGTTGTCACGCTGGACCTTGGCGACAACACTGGCGGCGGCGATCAGAAAGCTGGCGGCATCGCCCTGGACGATGGCGGTGGAGGGGCAGGGGAGCCCCTGGACCGGCAATCCATCTACCAGCACATGGTCGGGCGGTTGCTCCAGCGCCTTGACGGCCTGAGCCATGGCCCGGTAGGTGGCGTAGAGCACGTTCAGCTCATCGATTTCTGAAGCTGAAACCCAGCCGATGCCGCAGGAGACTTCGGGGTGTGAGAGGAGCGATTGGCAGAACTCATCGCGCTGGGTGCTGCTGAGGCGTTTGCTGTCGGTCAGCCCGCGCCAGTCGCCCGTGAGGCCTTTTTCAGCCAGGGCAGGCGACATCAGGACAGCGGCGGCCACCACCGGGCCGGCGAGTGGGCCGCGTCCGACTTCATCGACCCCCGCCAGCAGTCCGGCGGGGAATTCATTCCAGTAACGTCGCTCGTGTTCGAGCACGTTGTGATCCTTTCGGCTAACCGATACGTTCGCGCAGACGGGCCTTTTTGCCCCGCAATGCACGCAGGTAATAGAGTTTGGCACGGCGCACATGGGCCGAACGCTCTACTTCAACCTTAATCACGTTGGGCGAGTGGACGGGGAAGTCCTTCTCGACTCCGACGCCGAAGGAGATACGCCGCACGGTGAACATTTCCGAGGTGCCTGCGCCTGAGCGGGCGATAACGGTGCCGGCAAAGATCTGGACGCGCTCTTTTTCGCCTTCCCTGATCTTGACGTGTACTTTAACGGAGTCCCCGATCTCGAACTTGGGGGGATCCTGTTTGAGGCCTTCGGCCGCGATCTTGTCAACGATATTACTCATGGTTCTGCTCCACTTTGCCGGCTGTCCGGCTGTCTTGCTCGTTTTCTGCTTTCTCAATAGTGGCTTCGTTCTGTGATCTGCTTTTCTGCTTCGGGGTGGTCAGACCGGCCCGGGCGGCGAGATCGGGTCTGCGTTCCAGCGTCCGGGCTTCGGACTGGGAGCGCCGCCAGGCTGCGATGGCAGCATGATCTCCGCTGCGTAGAATCTCCGGCACTTTCATGCCCCGGAATTCTTCCGGACGGGTGTACTGCGGATACTCCAGCAGGCCGCTCTGGAACGACTCTTCGCTGGTGGCACCCTCGCCACCCAGAACCCCCGGCAGCAACCGGACGACGGCATCGATAATCACCGCCGCTGGCAGCGCGCCGTTGGTCAGCACATAATCACCTATCGAAAACTCCTCATTGACCAGCGCGATTCGCACGCGCTCGTCGATTCCCTCATAATGGCCGCACAGGAACACCAGGTGCTGCTCCTGCGCCAGCCGCTCTGCATCTTTCTGCTCAAAAGGCTTCCCCGAAGGGGACATCATGACCACCCGTGTGGCATCGCTTTTGACCGACTCGATGGCTGCGAAGAGCGGCCCGGGCAGCATCACCATGCCCGGTCCCCCGCCATACGGCCTGTCGTCGGTCGTCCTGCGGGCATCGTCTGCAAAATCACGCGGGTTGACAAAGCCAAGCTCTACCGCACCCTGCTGGCTGGCCCGTTTGAGCATGCTTTCTTCGAGAAAACCTCTGAGCATGCCCGGAAAGATGGTGATAACATCAATCCGCAGCGGGCGGGGCGCGTTCATCTGATTAACCGGTGTAAGCGACTGTTATTGAGCGGCTGCGTCGGCCTCGCGTTCGGCGCGTTTGGCACGCCGTACCAGGCTGTTGACCGTATCACTCATTTCAGCACCGACACTCTGCCAGTATTCGATCCGCTCCAGCTTGAGATTGAAGTTGATACCTTCCATCTTGGGGTCGTACCAGCCCAATGTTTCGATAAAGCGACCGTCGCGCGGGCTGCGGGCATCTGCCGCCACCACCCGGAAACAGTTATTGTTGTTCGCACCAGTGCGTGTAAGTCTGACTTTGACTGCCATAAATTTCTCTCCTCGGAAAGCGCGTTACTTTACAGGATTCGGGTATTGCAAGGCAAGCACTATTAAATGGGGTCTGCATTTTTGCTAGGGCTGTTTCATCTGTTTTAGGCAGAATGGAATTGTTTGGTCGTGGTGACG
>CAZMGQ010000153.1:0-5888 GCA_964565855.1 uncultured Lentisphaerales bacterium
AATGAGCGGTGCAATCATGCTGTCATAAAGAATGTGTGGCGAGTTGGCGTTGCCGGGTCCGTAAGGCAGCTCCTGCGGTTGGACCAGTCCGATGTCGTGCTCGCGCTGTGCCAGCCATTCGCCATCGAGCGCCAGCGGCTCTGCCGCCTCATTATCGACCGGGCGCAGCCACATGCGGTTGGCCGGCCCGATCATGCCGCCGCCATGCACAAAAGAATAGCAGCGAACGGCCAGCGTCACCTCGCTGCCGGTCACCAGATCACCGCCGACAGTATATTCGCGCACTACATTCCAGTGCTCTTCCTCCGGCACCCGGCCGGTGGCACCCACCACTGTCCCGTTGAAGTATGTCACATCGTGCTTGTCGACCGCCCCGATGGACAGCAGCAGGTCACGCCCGATCCACGCTTCGGGCAGACGAACCTTCCGACGGTACCAGTAGGACCCGTTATTGGGATCGCCCATGACGCCCCAGGTACAGGGCAGCTTCACTTTGCGCCAGGCAGAGTCATCAAAGCTCGGCTGCGCCCAGCCGCGCCCCTCGCCGAGGTTGCCCGGGTCGGCACTATAAAGGCTCGGTGCCAGCATCGTACGACTGTTGTCGTGAAAGTCACCATACGATTGACCCCAGTAATCAGGGCTGGACTGCTGTCGTTCAATCGTCTCCACCATCAGCCGCGAACGTGGCAGGCGCACCAGAGCAGCGCGGCTCATCCAGGCCTCGATGCGGGTGCCGCCCCAGGAGGAACTGATCATGCCGACCGGCACCTTCAACTCGCACTGCAATCGGCGGGCAAAGTGGTAGCCGGCGGCCGAAAACTTCTCGATTACATCGCCGACCGCCGACTCCCAGCGGCCGCCCACATCCGATGCCCGCTCCAGCTCGGCCGCCCGGTCAACGGTAAACATCCGCAAAGTCGGCAAATCCGCCGCATCCGGAAACGGCGGACAGGCCCCCACCGTCATCTCCATGTTGGACTGTCCCGAACAGACCCAGACTTCGCCGATCAGAATATCCTTTACTTCGGCCCGTTCGGCCGGATCGGGCGTTTCTACCACCAGCCGGTGCGGACCGCCGGCCGGCAGAGGCGGCAGCCGCACCATGAAGAAGCCCGACGGGCCGGCCATATTTTCGGCCTCATGGCCGCCGAGGGAAACCCGCACACGCAGAAGCGGCTTGGTCCAGCCCCAGACTGGCAGCACCCTGTCGCGCTGCAAAATGGCATGATCACAGAAAAGACCGTTAAGTTTCATCGTTTGTTTGCCTGTATTTCGGAAGATGTCAGGACTTCGCGCACGGAATAAATCGGCTTGTCCTGCGATTCGTGATAAGTGCGGGTCATCAGTTCACCCAGCAGCCCCATCACCATGAATTGCAGAGCAAAACCCAGAAACATCAGCGGCGTAATTACCCAGAAAGGACGCTTGAGGAGGTAAACCTCGCTCCACCAGGGACCAGTCAGCCTATCCAATCCCAAAACGGCCAGAATAGCGGCTGCAAACCCGAAAAAAGCCATGCCGAAACGACCGAAAACCTGAATTGGCCTCGTACTGTAGGTCAGAAGAAACTTGACTGTCAGCAGGTCCAGCACCACCCGCAGGGTGCGCGAAATGCCGTATTTCGACTGTCCGTAGCGTCTGGCATGATGCCGCACCGGCATCTCATCAATCGTGCCGCCCACCCAGTGGGCCAGGGCGGGAATAAAACGGTGCATCTCGCCGTAGAGTCGCACACTCTTGACGATTTCGCAGCGATACGCCTTGAGCGAACAGCCATAGTCGTGCAGACGTACGTCCGTCATGCGTCCGATCAGCCAGTTGGCTATCACCGAAGGCAGCCTGCGGTTGATGAAGCGATCCTGCCGGTCCTTGCGCCAGCCGCTGACCACATCAAAGTTCCCCTGCTCCATCCGCTCCAGCAACAGCGGAATATCCGCCGGGTCATTCTGCAGATCCGCATCCAGCGTCACCACCACCTCGCCCTGCGACTCGCGGAAACCGGCGCTGATCGCAGCCGTCTGGCCGAAATTACGCCGGAAACGGATCAGCTTGAAGTGCGGCAGCTTTTCCGCCTGCTCGCACATAACCTCCCAAGAACGATCCTTGCTGCCATCATCAACCAGGATCACCTCGTAGGTGCGACCCATCTGCGAAAGCACCTCATGCAGCTTGCTGCAGAGATGCGGCAGACTCTCCTCTTCATTGTAAACGGCTACGGTAACTGTCAGGTCCATGCCAACTCCGGAAATCAAAAAAAGATGTATCCCACCATTATAGCTGTCAGCGCAAAATTGCGGAAGTACAAAATGGGTTGAGCTTGCCAAGCTTAGCCGAATACCGCAGCATGTTCTCTTTGACCATTCAGGAGGCAAAATGTCAAAAATCATGGAACCCCTCTCACGCGATGAAGTTTACAAAGCCGTCGAACGGGGCAGCCCGAGTCGCATCCCTCTCGTCCGGGCCAAATGGTGGGGCGAGGGTCTCCACGAACAGTATGGCGCACGACTCGATGAGCTGGAGCATTTCCCTGAAGATGTGGTGTGGCTGTTTATGGACAATCCCGCCAGTGCCGCCGGCATGGATCTCTCATGGGAGTGGGACTCCTCAGGTGCTTACGACAGCAACAGCGTAATCGACGACTGGGGCAGGCTGGAAGAGTATATCTCCAAACTGCCCGACCCGGAAAAAGATCCGGTTTTCGAAAAACTGGCCGAAACTGCAGCAGCCGGACGGGCGGCCGGCCGCTACCTGCTCTTCGGCTGGTGGCGCCTGTTTTTTGAGATGCCCTGGGAACTGCGCGGCATGGAAAACCTGCTCTGCGACTACTATACCGATCCCGACAAAATCCGCACGATGCATCAGGCCCTCAGCGATACGTACCGTGCCTATATCAGAGCGGCCGAACGCTATCTGCAGCCCGATGGCTTCTGGTGCAGCGATGATCTGGGTCACCAGACTGGACCGATGATGAGTCCCGAAATTTTTGCTGAGCAGATTTTCCCCTTTTACGATCAGCTCGGAAGCACCCTCAAAGACGCCAGAATGCACTTCTGGTTGCATAGCTGCGGCGACAACTCCCTGCTGCTGCCGGACTTGATCAGGGCAGGCGTCACTGTCTTCCATCCGGTGCAGAAACACACGATGGACGAAGTGAAAACCGCCGCTGAATTCGGCGACAAGATCACTTTTCTGGCTGGCATCGATGTGCAGCAGACCCTGCAGATCAAATCGCCGGAAGAGGTGCGGGAAGAGGTGCGCTTCCTGATCGATACTTTCGACAGGCCCGAAGGTGGCATGTGTCTGGCAGCCGGAAACGGCATTGTGGCCGGTACACCCTTCGAAAATATCGAGGCCTTCCTGGACGAAGCCGTCACCTATGGCGTAAAACACCGGGCATCATTCAACGCCTGAGCCTTATTGCAGCAGCTCGCGGAAGAACTTGTCGAAGCACTGTGCTATCTCAGCCCAACTGTCAACCGGCAGGTCATATGCGGCATTTTCCACCAGCCGGCCACAGAGATCCGGATCCGCGGCCAGTCGCCGGAACGCAGCCGCATAGTCCCGCGTCAGCAGGGCATTGCGCTCGTGGGTGAAAAATAGCGCCGGACGTCCGTCGAACGCCACGATCGGCTTGTCAAAACGCAGGTATTCCTGAATTTTGGCGTTACATTCCTGGTCCGCCGTTACCACCAGGGCATCGGCCTGTGCCATTACGCAGAGTTGCTCGTGTCGCGGCAGAAATCCAAGGAAAATGCAGTTGTCGGAGGCATATTCGTCGAGATAGGGATAGTGCTCTCCCGTCAGGTAGAGCTTGATCCCGGCCGGCAGCGAACGCATGGCGACACAGGCATCGGCAGTGCGCTTCCAGCGTGCCTGATCACCGGTATAGACGATGTTGAAGTCGCCTTCGAGCCTGATCTGCGTTTTCGCCAGATCGTATTCCGGGATATCGGCACCGTTGGGAATGAAATGGCTTTCGACACCCCAGGTCCGACCACGCTGCTGATTGTAGAGACTCAGGGTCACTACGGCGTCGGAGCGACGGATTATGCTACGCTCCATCCGATCCATCAGCCAGCCGGCCGCCTTGCCATAAACATCGCGCCAGATCTCGCCGTAAACATCGTCCCACCCATGTACGACCTTAAAGGTACGATGTCGGCAGAGAATCTTGCGAACCATCAGCGGCATCAGAGCATTGATCGACCCATAGGTATAAATAATGTCGGGACGAAAGGCATCAATACGCCGCGCAAGCTTGAAGGGGTTGAGTCCTTCGCGCAGACCGGCACGTGCCGTCTCCCAGCCGCGTTTTTCCAGATTGTACAGTATGGCAGCAGTGCTGTAGGGACGCCGCTCGAAATGTTCGCGACTGCTGAGTTGCGCAAACTGCGGATCACGATGACTGGAGACCAGCAACAGGCGCGGACGATGGCCGCCCTGCGACGGAATAGCGCTCCGGCTGCCGGTTTCTACAACCGATAGGTTCCGTCCCTCCCGCAAGGCACCCTCCCCTTGTTTATTCTGCATCGCCACCGCCGCTTATGGCACTGGCACTTCGCGCAGCATCCGTGTGATCAGACTGTCGGAAGTAATCTCCTCGGCCTCAGCTTCATAAGTCACCAGAATACGATGACGCAAAACATCGTGGGCGATTTCCTTGACGTCCTGCGGCGTCGTATAAGCCCGACCCCGCAACAGCGCATTGGCACGGGCTGCCAGATTGAGGCAGAGTGTGGCTCTGGGCGATGCCCCGAGTGCAATATGGGCCGCCATATCGGGCATTTTGAAGGAAGCCGGCTCACGTGTCGCAAAAACCAGGTCCAGTATGTAGCCGCCGACAGTGTCGTCACAGTACACCTGCTCCAGAGTCTGCCGCAGACCGGTCACCTGTTCGAGATCGACAACCGCACTGGCATCAGGCGTCTCACGCTTGGTAAAACGCTCCATGATGCGGCGCTCATCGTCCCGTGATGGGTGCGAAACGATACATTTTAGCATAAACCGGTCAACCTGCGCCTCGGGCAGCGGGTAGGTCCCCTCCTGTTCGATCGGATTCTGGGTTGCCAGTACCATGAACGGCTCAGGCAGCCGGTGCGTTTCATCACCCAGCGTCACCTGACGTTCCTGCATGGCCTCAAGCAGTGCCGACTGTACCTTGGCCGGTGCACGGTTGATTTCGTCGGCCAGCAGCAGGTTGGCAAAAACCGGCCCCCGCTTGACCGTAAAGACGCCATCGCGCGGATTGTAAATCTGTGTCCCCACCACATCGGATGGCAGCAGATCAGGGGTGAAGGAAATACGGTGGAAGTCGAGCCCCAGAGCCTGAGCCAGGGTCCGGACGATGGTGGTTTTGGCCAGTCCCGGCACACCCTCCAGCAACACATGTCCGTTGCATACCAGAGCAATCAACAGCCGGTCGAGCAGCTTCTCCTGTCCGACGAGAACCTTGTTGACTTCATTACGCAGGGTTTCCAGAACGGCAGCCTGTTTTTCGACAATCTTTGTCGCCTCGGCCAGCTTGATATCGGCACTTGCCATTTTGTTACTCCTTGTTTCTCCAAATGGCGATCAATTCTAATAAAAATTCACAAAATCAGCAATACGGGACATGCCGCCCCAAAACTACGGTTATTAAAAAAGGTGTACGTCCAAATCTGTATGACAGACATTCCTGTCTGTCCAGAAACGGATACTGAAACTGCGCTCAAGACAGGCAAGGGGTTGAAAAATAGTGTATGTCCAAATCTGTATGACAGACATTCCTGTCTGTCCAGAAACGGATACTGGAACTACGCTCAAGACAGGCAAGGGGTTGAAAAATAGTGTATGCCCAAATCTGTATGACAGACATTCCTGTCTGTCCAGAAACGGATACTGAAACTGCG
>CAZMGQ010000154.1:0-5011 GCA_964565855.1 uncultured Lentisphaerales bacterium
GGAGCAGCCGGGCAGCGATCTGGTACGTGGGCTGTTGTCACAGGCTCGTGAAGAGCTGCAGGAAGTGAGTGACGAGCCCGGTCGCGACTGTCTGCTGGCGACCATCGAAAGGCTGCTCGCTGCTCCAATGCCCGAGAGCTGTTTTGAGGTCAGTCCTGCAGATGGACCGGCACCCAACAGTCCTTATCACCATGGTGATACCCGACAGTGCTTCTGGCTCACCGAAGAGACATTTGTCTTCCTCGAGATCCACCACGAATCATAGCCGGCGGCTGAGACCTTGTCGGTAACACAGCTTCCGTCAACGGCACCGACTCAGGCAAGTCTCCACGGTATCTAATGACAGTCAAAGCTTCTCCCGTAGAATCCTTTCGCAGCGAACAAAACTGGGAAGATAACGCCGCAGAGTTTCAGGGTTTAATTTGCCGAGAATTTCAAAAGAGCGTTTACCCTTGGTATAGGCATTGCGGCATTTGCTCGTCGCACGTTCCAGGCTTTTACTAACATCATTTCGCGCTCGGGTTTCCATGTTATCCAGGGGAGGTAGAGCCGATTCCTGCAAATTCGCACCATAATGTTTGCCGAGAGTATCCCTGTCAGTGGCTATCCAGGTTTCCATGCAAGTTACCATCAGCAGGACCTGTTCATCACTTGCTCCTTCAGGAGCTTGCCAGCCATCCCGGGCTCGTAAATGATCCCAAGCCTGCTCAACATCAACCATTGGATCCTCACTATCAACCCAAAGCCCGATATAAACGTCTGACTTTGATCTGGATTGAGCAGTTATAAAATCATTATATGCAGCGTTGCGGCTGCCACATGCTACAAGCCGCGGCATTCTGCCGGTGAACCCACAGCTTTGGAGCAAGTTCCTGAAGCCCTCTCGACAACGGGCGTGAAGCTCTTTGGAGTCCCCGCCACCTTCGATGTAAATTCTGACTTTTACCAACGAGTACCTCCAATTTCGCCCCGAGTCCACAATTGACCAAGCCGATATTTCTCAAGCCATATCTTCAACGTGTCTTCCTGCAGTCGGTTCATGGTCGTTTTACCGTCATGTTTCTCAACTACAACAACAGACTCCGGGTCCTCTGACATGGCATCAACGAGAATATCGGAATGAGTCGTGATGATGAGTTGTGTGCGATCAGCGGCTTCACACATCAAGTCGGCGAGTTTTGGCAACATGTCAGGATGCAGGCCCAACTCCGGCTCTTCAATGCATATTACAGGGGGCGGATCAGGGTCACAGAGTATGGCCAACAGGCAAAGATAACGTAAGGTGCCATCGGAGAGCCGGCTGGCCGGAATAACAAAATCACCTTCGGTAAGAAAAACTTCTACTGTGCCGCCTTTGATCCTCACGTCAAAGTCATCCAGACCTTCATAAAGATAATGCAGGTGTTCCAGCATAAGCTTTTTTGCTGCCGGAATGCCGCGCAAATGGTTGAGGAACAAGCCGAGGTTGGAAAAATCTTCTTCCAACCTGTCTCCAGGCAAATCAGCCGATTGGGGTGACCTGAAAACTGAAGATCGTCCAAATGACCACTCCCGATAAAGGCGAATTGCGGAATAGTAGTCTGCCAAATAGGTCAACTCGGGGTACAGGTCAGGGTCTCTGCGTTGCGAAAGGATGGACTCGTCCAGAGCTACATCCTGTCTTTGCAGTTGGCGCCGGGTTTCATCTCCGTACACAGCCAGCATCGGGTGACCTTTTTGATAACGATAGTAGAAGTACGGTTCCTCGTATCCGGGGAATGGCTGGTTGTTCTCAATCCACTCATCCAGCAACTCGAAACGTGATGCAACTTGTGTGAATTCGATACAGTGGCGCAGCGGCTGGTCGCCACGATCATTACTGACGACTACCTCGATGCGCGCCTGCCCCTGCGGGTCACCTTTCCAAATCCATTCTGCAACTCCTCCACCTGTTCCGCGCATCGGTACGGCCAATTTGGAGGGAGCTGACCGCAACAGACCGATTGTCTCGATCAGATTGGATTTGCCTGATCCGTTTGGTCCTATAAGTACATTCAGTGGTCGCATGGACAATGGTGGAGTATCCAAACCGAATGACAAGATGCCAGAAAGGTGCAACTCTTTAATCAACATTGTTTATCCCCATTCAAATCCTTAAACCAGCCCCAAGGGTACAGCATAATGATGTGGTTGAATAGACTCAATCTATTTTTACAGCTCGAAGAGCAGCATCTGGCCGTCGGTTGCGGGGGTGCTTTTGGGGCTGCGGGTTTTGGCGATAACGGGCTGGCCGGATTCGGCCAGTTCGCCTTCTTCGAGGTTGGCGAGGATCTCTTTGGCCCGGTCGATGACTTCACCGGGCATGCCGGCGAGCTGCGCCACGGCGATACCGTAGCTCTTGTCGGCCGCGCCGGGTACGATGCGCCGCAGGAAGGCGATGCTGCCACGCTGTTCGCGCACCAGCACACAGTAGTTCTTCACGCCGCGCAGTGTCAGGGCGCGATCGGTCAGTTCATGGCAGTGGGTGGCAAAGAGGGTGCGTGCCTTGACAGCGGGCGTGTTGTGCAGGTGTTCGGCCACGGCCCAGGCAATGCTGATGCCGTCAAAAGTGCTGGTGCCACGTCCGATTTCGTCGAGCACGACGAGGCTGCGGCCGGTGGCGTTGTTGAGGATGTTGGCGGTCTCCTGCATCTCGACCATGAAGGTACTGCGGCCCCGGGCCAGATCGTCGCTGGCCCCGACACGGGTAAAGACGCGGTCAACCAGGCCGATCTCCGCCTCGCGGGCCGGCACAAAGGAGCCCATCTGGGCCATGACGACGATCATCGCCACCTGCCGGATATAGGTCGATTTACCGGCCATGTTTGGTCCGGTGATGACGAGAATCTGGTTGGTCCGACAGTCGAGTCTGGCATCGTTGGGGACGAAACGTTCGGCATCGGGCAGTTGCTCGATCACCGGATGGCGGCCCTCGCTGATCTCGATCCGGTCATCGTCGGTAATCGTGGGGCGGACATAGCCCAGAGCCAGTGCCCGGTCGGCCAGCGAGGTCAGCACATCCAGCTCGGCCATGGCGGCGGCGATGCGCTGGATGGTGAGGGTCTCGATGGCGACCGCTTCTCTCAGCGTTGTGAAAATTTCCGTTTCGAGTGCTACAGCCCGTTCATGAGCACCGACGATCTGCTCTTCGTAGCGCTTGAGTTCGGGCGTGATGAAGCGCTCAGCATTGACCATCGTCTGTTTGCGCTCGTAATCCTCCGGCACATTGGCAAGGTGGGCGCTGCTGACCTCGATAAAGTAGCCGAAGACACGGTTGTGGCGGACTTTGAGGTTTTTGATGCCGGTCCGTTCGGCCTGTTCGGCCTGATACCTGGCAACCCAGGCCCGTCCATCACTCGCCAGTGAGCGCAGTTCATCCAGCTCCGGTGAAAACCCTGTACGGATCAGTCCGCCATCATTCAGAGCCACCGGCGGCTCATCGACCAGAGTTTCGCGAATCCGGGCCACCAGTTGCGGCAGGGGCTGGAGGTTGCGCTGCAGGGTTTCGACAACTGCCAGATCCGTACCGTCGGTCGTGGTGCGGGTTTCGCAGGCCTGTGCCAGGGCTTTGCGCAGGGTCGGTACATGGTCGAGCGCATCGGCAATATTCTGCAGATCGCGGGCGTTACCGCGTCCCATCGAAACCCGTGCGATCACTCGCTCCAGATCGCGCACCTGTCCCAGCGTCTGGCGCGATTCTGAGAGCAGGGCTCGTTCCTGCATCAGCAGCTCGACAGCATTGTGACGCTGGCGGATGGCTGAAACCTCGCCCAGCGGCTGGGTGATCCAGCTCTGCAACAGCCTGGCGCCCATGGGAGTACAGGTGACGTTGAGGACACCGTAAAGAGTAGTGTCGGCATCCTCGCCCCGCCGGGGCAGCAGGTCGAGGTGGCCGCGTGTGGCTTCGTCCATCAGCAGAAAGCCGCTTTCGAGACTCAGACGCAGGCTGCGAACATGATCGACACTGCGGCGCAGGTTGTCGCGCACATGACGCAGGAGGGCACCGGCCGCACCGACTCCTGCCGACAGGTTTTCGCAGCCGAAACCGTCAAGCGAGGTCACGTCGAAATGTCGGCACAGCACATCGCGGGCAGTATCGTAATCGAAGTGCCAGTCGTCGCTGACCGTGACGCAGGTAATCTCGGCCTCGGCTGCGACCCGGCTCAGAGGCCCATCGGCGGCCACTTCGCTGAGCAGACATTCCCGCGGGGCATGGCGGCGCAGGTTGTCGCGCAACTGTGTCGTATTATCGTACTCGGTCAGTAGGAAGGTGCCGGTCGAAAGGTCGAGCAGCGCCAGCCCGAAGCTGTTGCCCTGCTGGTTGAGGGCGGCCAGGAAAGCATGCTGGTCATCGGCAAGGATGCCTTCTTCGGTAATAGTGCCGGGCGTGACGACACGGGTGACCTCGCGGCGTACGACGCCTTTGGCGGTGGCGGGATCCTCCACCTGTTCGCAGATGGCAACCTTGTAGTTGGCGCGGATCAGCCGGGCGAGGTAGTTGTCGAGCGCATGGTGCGGCACACCACACATGGGGATACCGTTGCGTTTGGTCAGGGCCACACCCAGTACGGGTGAAACTTCCTGCGCATCCTCGAAGAAGAGTTCATAGAAATCGCCCAGCCGGAAAAGCAGAATCACATCGGAGTCGATTTCGCTTTTTATACGTCGATACTGACGCATCATGGGGGTCAAATTCTGCTGGGGGGACGACATGAAATTCTCGGTTCAGACGGTGAGTGCTTTGCGCAGTTCGGCCAGTTCGTCGCGCAGGGCGGCGGCCCGCTCAAATTCGAGTGCTTCGGCGGCGGTGAGCATTTCGTGTTCGAGCTGCTGGATAACGGAGTGGACATCGTAATCGACTCCAGATTCGGCAACAATTTTTTCGTCCATCTGGCCGACGACACGCCGGATGGCATCGCCCTCGCTGAGGCTGCGCTTGACGCTACGCGGTGTGATGCCGTGCTTGGTATTGTAATCAATCTGGCGGCTGCGA
>CAZMGQ010000154.1:5021-5860 GCA_964565855.1 uncultured Lentisphaerales bacterium
CGACGCTCCTGCGTGATATCGATCATGTGACGCATGGAATCGGTAATGCGGTCGGCATAGAGGATAACACGGCCTTTGAGGTGACGGGCAGTACGGCCGGCGGTCTGGATCAGCGAAGTGGCGGAGCGCAGAAAGCCTTCCTTGTCGGCATCGAGAATGGCGACCAGAGCCACCTCGGGCAGGTCGAGGCCTTCGCGCAGCAGGTTGATCCCCACCAGACAATCGAACTCGCCTTTGCGCAGGCGCGTCAGGATGGCGACCCGTTCGATGGCATCGATATCGGAGTGGAGATACTCGACCCGCAGTCCGGCCTGGCCGAGATAGAGGGCGAGGTCTTCGGCGGTACGTTTGGTGAGGGTGGTCACCAGAGCCCGGTCGCCGTTTTCGGCACAGCGGTGCATCTCCTCGATCAGGTCGTCGATCTGGGTGACCAGCGGACGTACTTCGACCGGTGGATCGAGGAGACCGGTGGGACGGATGACCTGCTGCACGACCTGGCTCGAAACATCGCGCTCAAACTGTGCCGGTGTCGCCGAGACATAGAGCATCCGCTGGACTTTGCCGGAAAACTCGTTGAAGTTGAGCGGACGGTTGTCACGTGCCGAAGGTAGGCGGAAGCCATGTTCGACGAGTGTCTTCTTGCGCGCCTGATCTCCATTGTACATGCCGCGCAGTTGCGGGATGGTGACATGCGATTCGTCGATAATCGTCAGAAACGGACTCGGGAAGTAGTCCACCAGACAGGCACCGGGTTCGCCCTCGGGACGGCCGGAGAGGTGGCGCGCATAGTTTTCGACACCCTGGCAGTAACCGATCTCCTCCAGCATTTCGAGGTCGTA
>CAZMGQ010000155.1:0-5788 GCA_964565855.1 uncultured Lentisphaerales bacterium
CCTGCCGGTGATCGGCATTCCGGTTGCGGGCGGCGCCCAGGACGGGCTCGACGCCCTGCTGGCCACCGTACAGATGCCGGCCGGTGTGCCGGTGGGAACTGTGGCGCTGGGCTCAGCCGGTCCGACCAATGCCGCCCTGCTGGCAGTACAGATACTGGCCCTGGCCGACGAAAACTTGGCGGCTAAAATGTCAGAGTACAAGACTGCGCTTGAACACAGGGTTGCCGACGGCAACGAACGAGTGCAGCAGAGGCTCAGCGGCGATGTCTGAGGCCGGGCGGAAACCTGCTGTGCGTCGCCTGATCTTTGTCTGTACAGGAAACACCTGTCGCAGCCCGATGGCCGAAGCCCTCCTGCGGGCGCGGATGGGAGACGACAAGTCCTGGCAGATAACCTCGGCCGGCACAGCGACCAGCCGCGGTTCACCGGCCAGCAGGGGGAGCATCGAGGCATTGCGCGAACTGGGGATCGACCTGACAGGCCACCGGAGTCGTCCGCTGACAGCCGGCCTGATCCGGTCGGCCGACCTGTTGGTGCCATTGGCCCTGACTCATTTCCAGATGATTGTCTCCCGCAACCCGGCAGCCAGAGAAAAAACCCTGTTGCTCGACTCTTTCAACAACCGCAGGGACCGTCAGCCGCAGGACGTGCCTGACCCGATCGGTGGTTCGCTTGATGAATATCGCTGGGTGCGCGACCGGATCGCCGATGCGCTCGAAGGATTGAGCAAATATCTGCTCAACTGGGAGACGTAAGTCAGGGGACGACAATGCGACGCACCCGCTGCGTCAGGCCGGTCAGGATTTCGTAGGATATGGTATCGATCTGTTCCGCAATCCGGTTGGCGGACAACAGAGCCTTTCCCTGACGGCCGAAGGCCACCACTTCGTCTCCTACCGCCGCCTGCGGGACATGGGTCACATCGATCATGGTCATGTCCATACAGACTCGCCCCACAACGGGCACTTCCACCCCATGCAGCAGCATTACGCCACAATTTGAAAAGCCCCGGTCATAGCCGTCGCCATAACCGAGCGCCAGGGTGGCGATTGTTGCCGGGGCGGTTGCACGGTGGGTCAGGTCGTAGCTCACCGAATCGCCCGGTGCCAGGCGACGCAACTCCATGATCCGCGTCTTGAGAGTCATGGCGGGCACCAGCTCGCTGGCAGCGGCCGGTGAATTGTAGCCATAAATGGCGATGCCGGTGCGCACCATGTTCATCTGGGCAAAGGGGTGTAGAAAGGTGGCTCCGCTGTTGGCCAGGTGGTGCCAGCGTGGGGAGATACCGGCTTTTTCCACCTCCCGGATCACTGTTTCCAGAATCAGATGTTGCTGCCGGGTCGGACCGGCATCCTCCGCTCCACCACAGGTAAGATGTGTGCAGATCCCCGCCAACTGGAGTTGTGGCAGAGTCCCGACAGTGACAATCTCCCGTGCAACCCGGGCGATACGGTGCGGATCGGGCCGGCCGTCGGTTTCCGGCTGGACCAGGCTGCCGACGCGACCCATGCCGGTATCGACCTTGAAGTGGACTGTTACCGGTGGCCCTTTTGGAAGTTTTGCAGCCAGCTCACGCGCCAGAGCCATATTGGGCACAACGGCAGCCAGCTTGTGTTCCTGCAGATACGGGGCGTCGGCCGGGGCGGTGGGATTCAGAATCAGGACCGGACCAGCGATACCGGCTTCGCGCAGGGCGATGGCCTCGTCCAGCCGGGCGACTCCCAGCATGTCGGCCCCCTGTTCGAGACAGGTGGCGGCAACCGCTTCGGCGCCGTGGCCGTAGGCGTTGCTCTTGACGACTGCCATCAGGGCCACATCCGGCTGCAAATGCCGCCTGACAACAGACAGGTTGGCGGCGATTGCCGCCAGGTCCACTTCGGCCCAGGGTGCAAATTCAGTCATATCAGCCAACTCGGTCAAGCTCCAACACCCTGTGTCCACAAGGGGACGGTGTTCTCCACAGTTGGAGACCGTCCCCCATACTGTAGCACGATCGGGCTACACAGGGTTTACGAAAGCGACGTCTAAAAGCACAGCCTTTGATTACTGGCCAACAGGGAAGATCGCCATACCTTTGGTAATACCTTCGCCCCCGTCGACAACCTTGCAGTAGGCAACTTTCTCCCGGACTTCGGTTACTTCCAGTTTGGCGAATTTGGTCAGGCTCGAATCGAGAATTTCACCCGTGTCGTCATCGACTATTTCTTCGGTCTTGCCGACATCAAACAACATGCCCTGTCGGACACCTTCCCGCGTACCGCGGTTGATGATGATGCTGTCGTCCTTCACCAGAGCTACTGAACCCTGCCAGGGGATCTTGCCCAACTGGCCGGCCAGAAAGTCCACTGCCTGGGCGACGGCATCGGCACAGGCCTTGCCGACATTGTCGTTCATGTGTCCGCCCACATTGCCGGTCAGACCACCCAGGGCCGAGCCACTGTAACCGACACTGACCGCCCGTTTGGCGGACTTTCCGACCACTTTGGTTGAGGCCTTGACCTGTCCCGTGCGTGAATCGACCAGGTAGATGGTGATATTGACCTCGGCGTTGTCCTTGCCGCCGCCGAGCCTGATCCCCCTGATGGCAACTCCGCCGGTGCCACCGGTTGTGCTGTCCTGCACATGTGTGATGGAGCCGCGTACCAGCAGTTGTGCCGGTGTCATCTGGCCCGTTGCCGGAGCTTTGCCGCCCCCGGCGACACGGCCACTGGCTGCAAGATCCTGCTCGGCCATGGCTACGCCGCGCATTTCAGCATCGCCCAGCACAATGAACTTGCCGGAAGCCTGCAGCGCATCGGTCATGATGGTGGAAAACCCGTCCCCGATATCCCATTGGCCGCGCCAGCCGGCCTCGTTGGCAAACTTGGACACAGTGATTGAATAGCGCAGATTGCCACCAGCGGCGGCAGCCGGAATCTGCTGACCACCGGCCTCTCTGATGCCTATGGTGGCACAAAGCAAAACAATGGACGCGACATTGAAAAAATGCCGTTTAAAGGATGTTGAACGCATGACATACCTCCGTGACTGTAACGGCCGTTTCGGCCGATTGAAGGTAAGTATATTGGAGTACCGGCTGCCGCGCAATATCAAAGTTGCGTCAGCGCAAAATGTCGCAAAATGCAAAAAATGGTGGGCGATGCAGGACTCGAACCAGCGACCTACTGGGTGTAAACCAGGCGCTCTAACCAAACTGAGCTAATCGCCCCACAAGCCGGACGGCACAAACCGAGGCCTCTCCGGTGGCATTGCGGACATACTATAAACGAATGAGCCCCGCCCCTGCAAGATTACAATTCGATACCCGCGGACTCGCGGGGACGCTGACCCTCCAACACTGGGACCGCAGGGCTCCGTACCTGCAGCAAGTCCGACATGTCAGACCAGTCCGACAGTGCATCAGGCAACGGGGGCATCGAGTCCAGTGTCCGGAGTTATATAATCTCCGGCTTTACGCCATCTGGACATCGTGCTGCTTTTCAAATTCCGTGATGGAATCTTCCACCAGCAGCGTCTGGGCAATGTCATCCAGCCCGTTGAGCAGGATGTTTTTGACCGACTCCTCGACCTCGAACTTTACCGGCTCCGCATCGGCCGGCAGTCGGATCGTCTGGGCTGCCAGATCCACGGCGGCTTCCACGCCGGGGTTGGCCCGCACGGCGGCAAAAAACTGATCGACCGTCTCCGGCGACAGTTCGATGCAGAGCAGACCGTTGCGGATGCTGTTGCCCCGGAAAATGTCGGCAAAGGCCGGTACACGTCCCGCCGCTTCGTCGCGCCAGGGCGCAATCACCACGCGGAAACCATACTGTACCACCGCCCAGACGGCATGTTCGCGACTCGAACCACAGCCGAAGTTGTTGCGGGTCAGCAGCACCGAGGCTCCTTCAAACTCCGGCCGGTTCAGCTCGAAATCCGGGTTGAGCGAGCCGTCGTCGTTGTAGCGCCAGTCGCTGAAAAACCCGGTCTCGAAACCGAGACGGCTGATCGACTTGAGATACTGTTTGGGGATGATGGCATCGGTATCGATATTGGCACGATCGACAGTGGCGACGATGCCCTGATGGGTGGTAAATGGCTGCATGATGTTTTCTCCTGCTATTGCTCGTCGGTAGCGGCGGGATCAGGCCGCGGCTTGGTGTGTTTGGCACGTTGTTCGGCGACCGGCGTCCG
Organism: uncultured Lentisphaerales bacterium; assembly: GCA_964565855.1. GTDB lineage: Bacteria > Verrucomicrobiota > Kiritimatiellia > RFP12 > JAZUKQ01 > CAZMGQ01. Next base: position 4,174 of record CAZMGQ010000155.1, read on the forward strand.
TTCAACACCGGGCTGCATTTCGTTCAGTTCGTTGAGATTCTTGAGTCCGAAGTGTTCCAGAAAAGTGGTTGTGGTACCGAAAAGAAACGGGCGGCCGGGCAGGTCGCTGCGTCCCAGCATCCGCACAAACTGCATTTCCATCAGCACCTTGATCACATGCCCCACCCCCACGCCGCGGATCGACTCAATTTCCGAGCGTGAGATGGGCTGCCGGTAGGCAATGATGGCCAACGTTTCAATCATCGGCCGTGAGACCCGCTGCGGCTTGCCCCGGTTCAGCATCCGCCGCACCCAGGGACCGCAGGCGGGGGAGGTTTGCAGCCGGTAGCCACCCGAAACTTCGACCAGCTCCATCCCGATACCTGCGGCCCGTACGGCCTCCTGCAGCTCGGCAAAGGCCTGCCTGATGGCCTCTCCGCTGATGCCGGTGGCTCCGGCCAGGCTGTCGTCCTCCGGCGGATCTTCGGCTTCGGTCCGGTCAGCCTCGGCTGCGGCGGCGATTTCTTCATCGCTGACGGCGGCAGCATCGTCCTCCTCAGCCCGCTGTTCGAAGGCGACCGCTTCCAGTATGCGGCGGATTTCCCGCGGCGTGATCGGACGTTCCGACCCGAGAATCAGGGCACCGATAATCTGGCGCAGATCGGGATCGACAACAGGCTCGCCCATCTCAGGCACCTCCGATCACGGGTGGCGGCAACGGCACCGCCTGGTCGGCATTTTCATCGATGCGCTTCAGCACAATCTCGCCGAAAGCACCGGACTGGAAGGCCGCGATCTGTCGCAGGCGCAGCAGTTCGAGCAATGCCAGAAAGGTCACGATAATTTCGCCACGCGCCGAATGCCGGTGAAAAAGCCCCGAAAACACTACAGACTCTGACCGTTCGGTGAGACGCAGGATCATGTCGATCTTGTCCGGTACTGTCCAGGCGATCGGCTCAATCTCGCCAAACTCCTCAATCGGCGCACGGGCCAGCACTTCGTTGAAGGCGGCAATCAGGTCGAAAAGCCCCACATCACCCAGCGGTTTGTCGTCTTTCTCCATCCCGGCCGCCGCAATCAGTGGCTCGCCACCGGCGGCAAAGACATTCTGCTGCATGAACTCACGCTCCTGCAGACGCGAGGCGGCATCTTTGAAACGCTTGTACTCCACCAGTTGCCGCACGAGATCCCAGCGCGGATCCTTGCCTTCGTCCTCTTCCTCGGCCGGGGCATCCTCGCCCTCTCCTACCAGCAGCATGCGGCTCTTGATCAATGCCAGTGTGGCCGCCATGACGATAAACTCGCCGGCAATGTTGAGGTCGAGCATCTCCATCACATTGAGATACTCGGAGTACTGGGTCGCGATATGTTCGATCGGGATATCGTGGATATCCAGCTCGTCGCGCCGGATCAGATAAAGCAGCAGGTCGAGTGGTCCCTCGAAAACCTCGAGGCTGACCTTGTAATCGTCATGTGGCAGGGGAAAAGCCATGGTTGATTGCTCCGCCGCTATTGCAGTCCTGTTGCCTTACGAACAACCTGCAGGGTTTTGGCCGCTTCGGTGCGCGCCCGTTCGGCCCCCCGACGCAAGATCTCTTCCACATGGTCCGGTGCCGCCGCCAGGTCTTCGCGCCTG
>CAZMGQ010000156.1:0-5784 GCA_964565855.1 uncultured Lentisphaerales bacterium
GGCTTGGTGAAGTCGAATGGCGTACCACGAACCGGCAGCATCTCGCCTGTCGGGATCAGCCCCTCGTCGGTCGGGGTATATTTGTCGCAGAAAAGCTCCAGCTCGTGCTCGAGAATATCACGCCGACCACCGCTGAGATTGAAGTAAACATGCTGCGTCAGGTTGAGCGGTGTCGGAGCGTCTGTCATGGCCCAGTATTCGATGCGCCAGACATTCTCATCTGTCAGGGTATAGACCACACGAGTAAAGAGGTTGCCGGGATAGTTCTCTTCGCCATCGGGACTGAAGTAGGTCAGCTCCACTGCCGGACCATCCGCCGCCTTGTACTTGCGCATCTGCCAGGCTCGCCGATCGAACCCCACCAGTCCGCCGTGGAGCGAACAGGGACGTCCGGCCGGTTCGGTGTTCAGTGCCAACTGGTAGGTTTTGCCATCCAGCTCGAAGCGCCCCCTGGCAATCCGGTTGCCAACTCGTCCGATCAGTGCGCCCATGTAGGCATCGTCCTGTTTGGCGGACGGCTTGTCGAAGCCCAGCAGCACATCGCTGAAACGTCCATTGCGATCAGGTGCCCTCAGTGCCAGTGCCGTTCCGCCGATATTGGCGACCTTGAGTGACATACCCTGGCTGTTGCGCAACGTTACAATCTCGGATTTCATTGATCTGACCTCTTGTTTATCAATTTACCCCCCGCAAAAAGGGCAAAACATCAGCGCGTCAGCATAGCACAACCCTTCACCCGATGGCAGCTTTTTGCTGATCCAGGGAGTAATAGATTTCGGGCTTGTCAGAGTTTGACCAGAGTTTTGCCTTCGATCCAGGAACCGCGGACAAGCAGCGATCTGCAGTCTTCCAATTCATCTTTGAGGGAGGCCAGCATCATGCGTCCGGCGGCCATCCCGAGGGCATGTCGGTTGAAGCTGGCACGCGTGAGTTCCGGGACATAAACATCGTCACGCCGCGAATCATCGCAGCTTACCAGGGAATAGTTCTGCCCTGCCACGAGGCCCATACGCGCCAGTTGGTGCATGAGAGCCGTGGCGGTGGGGCTGTTGTAGGTGATGACGACGAGGTCTGGCGTGGTCAGGTGTTGCCGGAACCTGTCGAGCATATTTTTCCGGCGCATTTCTCTTGCTGAGGGCTCGATCACTTCCATACCGTGATGCTTCGCGGTCTCGCGGACACCTTGCAAGCGCAGTTGATAGCTGTAGTGTTCCTGCACATCTCCCAAATCTGTGGCCGGAATCCACCCGATCCAAAGTATCCGGCAAAAGCCGCGACGGGCAAGATGTTTCACCACGAATTCGCCAGCCCAATGTTCATCCCGCCGGATGCAATGTGTCTCTTCCCAGATATCGGATTCAGTCCAGACACAGTGGTTGGCGATGTTTCTGACGGGTTCCTGGAAGCTTTCGGGGAGTTGGTCGATCACGATGACGCCATCGAGCAGCACTTCGTTGAACACCCGGCTCCTGGCATCGGGCAAAATGTCTGTAAGTCGTACAAGGCAGGTCAGGTAGCCTGCATCGGCCAGGGCGGCATCCGCCCCGAGCATTGTCTCATAAGCGGTAAAATGGGTGAGAGGCCCCTGGAGGGCGGGACGTACGATCAAACCGATATATCGGGTAGACTGTGATCTCATTGCGCTGGCGGCGGCATTGAGCCGGTATCCGTGTTCTGCGGCGATCTTGCGGATTCGGTCGGCGGTGGCAGGGTTGACACCGGGACGGTCGTGGAGTGCGAGGTGGACGGTTTTCTGTGAGACACCCGCCAGTCGGGCTATATCCGTCTGGGTGGTGGCGGTCGCTCGCGGGCCTTCCGGTTGCGGCGTCGCAATGGTCGGAGTTGACTTTGTCATTAAGTGAAGATTATCACAGACAAACTGATGTGAAAAGGCTTTTCAAAAAAATCAAAAAACACTTGCAAACCAATTTCAGTATACGTATACTGTCACCCGCAAGAACCCACTTTCTGTTATTTTCCGGTTGTTTTCACAAACAGAGTTCAGGAGGGAGTATCCATGAAGACTGGCATTATGCCCACACTATGCGTATTGCTCTCGGTATCAATCGTCTGTGCAGATCACAGATGGACGGGAACGAGCGGGGATTGGGACGATCCGGCCAACTGGGATCAATTGTCGGTTCCCGACCTGTCAGACAAAGTGCTTGTCAACAATGGCGGGACCGGAATCATCTCAACTAGTGCCAGTTGTGCCCAGTTGTTGCTCGGTACGCTGGCGGCAAGTACAGGCACTGTCGAAGTGGCGGCTGGCGGTTCGCTGCAAGTCGCTGGCGATATCTATCTCTGCAACCGGGCGAACAGCTTCGGACTGTTGCGTATCAAGCCTGGTGGAACGGTTGTCCGTGGTCAGGGATGGCTGGGGCTGATGACTGTCGGTGCGGGCGGGCGCGGCGAATTGCACATGGAGGGAGGCGACCTGCTGACTTGGGGCCTGTATCTCGGAAACAACAACGGTGACGGTTATGCGGAACTATCGGGCGACGCCCGGTTGATATCCGTGGGCAACACGCGCGTTGGCACTGCAGCGGGTGCCACGGCGGAATTGGTCATCCGCGATCAGGCGTCATTGACAGTCTACAACCAGACGCCTTACATCGGTTATGGTGGCACAGGCATCGCCCAGGTGGTGGGGGGATGTCTCATGACGAGCAACACGGCAACCAAGGTTATCACGGTTGGTTATGCCGGTGGCACAGGTACGCTGCAACTGGGTAATGAGCATACCACTGGCGTCGTCAGCAACAGTCTGAACTACTTCGGTTCATACGTCTGGCGTGACGGGTCGATGACAGTCAGGGGTGATGCAGCTTCCGAAGGTCTTCTTTGTGGCTGGGGGACAGTTGCCCTGCGGCTTAGCCTGATAAACAATGGGCGTATCCTCGCCGATGGATTTGGCGTGGCAGACCGGACGCTTGATCTGTCCTGGTTCGGCACTGATCTTGGCGGCGGTATTTTCAACACAATTGATAACACGGGCGACAATGGGTGGTTTGCCGTCAGGAGGGGCAAGATCGCGCTTCCGGCGGTGCCTGTGGCTCAAGGTGCTACCGCTACCGTCAACTGGGGAGAGAACCAGGCCGATACATCGATTGACCTCGTCAACAGTGCAAGGATCACATTTGAAGCTCCATCGGACTTCGCCTTGGAGGGTGCCTTGTTGGCCCCGGACCGCACCGATGTGCCAGAGGGCCTGTATGATCCTCATAGCGTCTGGTCATTTGCTGCGGGCGATTTTGATAACGCTGTACTGACGGTACGTTACGACGATGGTGAAGCAGTGCTTCGGCTGGTGGACGAGGCAGATTTAAAGCTCTGGCGACACAATGGCCAACGCTGGATTGATGTGACCGGCGAACGTGACAGCGAAGCCATGACGCTGACCAGCGTACCGCAGAAAGATCTTGGTTTTTTTGCCGTGGCCACCCGAAAGTTGGAACCCACAACGGTTTTGACCATTTACTGATGCGACGATTGTAATGAAGACACTTTTGCGAATTGCCACAGTTTGCCAGGGCGGACGCGGCCAAGGTTCGATTGAAGCCAACCGGAACCACATGCTGGGGCTTGTAAAAAAAACATTACTCCAGAAGCCGGACCTGGTCTGTCTGCCAGAGGCTTTCCTGAAGATGGGGCTTTCCAACATCCCGCCTGCACTCAGGGCCGAAACTGTGCCCGGACCGACAACCGATGCAATGGCTGAGCTTGCCCGCAAAGGGCAGTGTTACATTGTCTGTCCGTTGCGGACCTGTCGTGATGACGGGTGTGAGTACAACTCGGCTGTGATTATCGGCCGGTCCGGTGACATAATTGGCAGATACGACAAACTGCACCCCGTAACTTCTTCGCCGGATTATACGGTCTTCGAATCCGGCATCTCCCCTGGTGCCGAACTGCCAGTCTTCGATTTGGACTTTGGCAGGATCGGAATCCAGATATGTTTCGACGCAGGCTTTCCCGAGACTTGGCAAGCACTGGCAGACCAGGGCGTTCGGGCCGTGTTGTGGCCATCCGCCTACGATGGCGGTTTTCAGCTTCAAATGCTGGCCGCCCTGCACCAGTTCCATGTCATCACATCGGTTCGCACTGGCAGTTCGCGCATCATTGATCCCTGCGGGCGCGTGCAAGCAGCGACAGACAGCTTCATGCCGGTCGCAGTGCGCGATATCAACCTCGATTTCGAAGTCTGCCACTATGACTTCAATTTTTCAGTACCACAGAACCTTGCCGATGCCTATGCTGACCGCGTGAGGGTTACATCATATGCGGAGGATATCTGTTTTGTCGTTGAACCAATGGATGCAGCACTGACGACGGCGCACCTGCGGGATGAGTTCGGCTTTGAAAGTTTCCGTCAATATCACGAGCGGCATCGCAAAGCATACGCAGCAATTTTGTCGGGTCAGTCGCTGTTTCCGCAAGATGCACGCCACGGCAACCGCGCCATGTATGGCGGGTGATCGTATTCTGCATGAACTTTTCACAACAAGAGAACAATCGAATGAAACCATTGCACAGATTGGCTGGACTGGCGTGTACAGTGCTGGTCGGATTGGGAGTCTTTATGTCTTCTTTCACACTGGCAGCCGATGAGATTCCCTTTGCGGGCGGTGTTGTGAAACGCGGGGACTTGACTGCCCAGTTTGATGCCAAGGGGATTATGATCTCGGTTGAGCACCAGGGGCGCAAAATATTGGGCCAGCATCCCGGAGGTGTTTCAACTTCAGGCCACAAGGAAGATCGTTGGAGTCCGTACGTGGCACAGTCGGCGACCCGAGTCGATGTCACACTGGAAGATGGTGCTGATGCAGCAGTTGTCCGTGCCCGGGGAATACTCAAGCCGAAGGGCGTCGGAGAAGGGGAAAGTGCCTTTGAAGTGGTCACCACGGTATCGGCAGACACGATCCGGCAGACGGCGCAAGCCACAACACCGGTCGAGGGACTGTGGGCTGCCTTCGGCTCGTGCCTGGTGCTTGATCCCGAGTTTTTTGCCCTGACCTGTTTCCGGGCGGATGATGAACCCTGGAAATTGATTCCCGACCTGCCGGGAAACCGCAATCTGATTATGGGAAGCCGCCCCGCTAGCACCATTGAAATTGTCACAGAGCCGGTTCGTTTGAAGTTCGATTTTGAGGCTGTCGGGAGTGCGTTTTTCGACGACCGGGCGAAGCAATGGCGCAATTTCAAACTCGCGTTCGCCATGCCGCAAGAAGCTTTGACCGATACGCGGGGGCAAACACGCTATATCGGACGTTATGGGGTTACGATTTCGGTTGCCGAGAATCCGGACGGTGAGATGCCTCTCGAAGTGCCGCGCCGCGCCGCGGTACCGGAGGATATTGCGGTGCTGGATTTGGCGACACCGGAGCGTTTGTTGGAATCTTCTGCCACGCGGCAACGTTATGCGCTCGATGGCAAGTGGAGTCAACAACTCCTGGGGACAGCCGCAGACTTTCCACAGGCACTACTGACGTATCCACCGCGTCGTGGCGTTTGGAAATCGACTGATGTGCCATCCGGCCCCTATCCACAGAACGGCTGGAGCAGTACCGAGCATGCCGCCTGGTACACGGTCAAATTTATACCGCCGATGGATTCGCTAAAAAACCGTTCAGCATTTTTACACTTTGAAGAAATCAGCTACTGGGGCGTGTTTTATCTCAACGGTCAGAAGCTGGGAGAACACTTCGGCGGTTATGTTCCGGTGCGTCTGGATGCCACGCGCCATCTGCGGCCCGGGGTCGAGAATACGCTGGAAATTTTTAT
>CAZMGQ010000157.1:0-5781 GCA_964565855.1 uncultured Lentisphaerales bacterium
GGTATCGAGATCCAGCTCGCGCCGATATTCGGCAAAGGTCGTGGTCCCCACCTCGATATACAGATCCCCGGCCGGGGAATAGGGGTCGATCTGGTTCGGCAATCCGCTGGCGCCACCCAGGCCGCCCCAGACATCGTTGGCCAGCCTGGTGGCCTCCTCCCACTGTTCTTCGAGCAGAAGCTGGCGGACTTCCGGCAGGTAGCGGGCCCGGTCCGGCACATCGCGCTTGCGGTGGTTGCCGCGCCACAGCCATTCGTGGTTGAGGGCGATCCGTTCACGCGCCACACCGCCGAGCACCATTGCCGCCAGACGTCCGGTACCCACCGGCAGCCCATCGACATACTGTGACGCCGGTGCTACGTACCACAGTTTGCTGTTAGTCAATCCCGGCCCGTAAGAAGGTGTTGCGGCTTTCAGCATAACCTGATCCAAAAAAGTTTTCTGTTGAAATGTTTGTGGTTGAAAGCTGCAGAAACATTCCCGCATCGCTTCAACCGTACAAGGGAAAGCATTATCTGACAGTCCGGCAACTGAAACAAGCCTGCGGTTGCCAGTAACAGCTACGGCAGATTATGGTGCGATTATATGGTTGCATGGTTCATAGGGGGCATCGGGAGGGACGAGTGTCACCTCGTCCGACACACCTCATTCCTGCTGATCTGGCGCAAGGGCGAGGTGACACTCGCCCTTCCCGGTGGCAGAGTCCGGACAGTGCCACGCACCGTAATCTGGCGTTTTATTTGCCAGATTACGGCTATAGCTTTCTTCTGACCCGAGTTGGAGCCCAGGGCTAACAGGGCAAGGCGGCGCGGTCGCAGTTTGGAGGTCGGCTCTTTCAGGTTGACAATCGGGCTCATAGTAGCGTAGGTTCCCTATAGTCAAGTCAGGGAGTAGTATGTCAAAAAAACAAACCGCAAGTGGTGGCCGGGCAGTAAATGAAACTGGCAGCCAACAGACTCAGACCGGATCGTTTCAGGTTTTTGCCGGCACTCTGAAGCCGAAGTCCATGCTTGCTTCGCAAGCGCTCAAGACTCCAAAAGAGTTTCCTCTAATCCCGCTTTTGATCGGCAGCGCCTTTGTGATTGCCGTCATTATCGTGGTTGTGGCGGCGGTCAGTTTGCAGAACACAAAAAATGAGGTGCAGCAGAAAGCGGCTATGGCCGCTCAACTGCAAGAGACGCAGGGGCGGATCGAAAAGCTCTGGAAAAACGAGATGCTGGGCGTGTATAGCGGTCTTGTAGCAAGGGCTGAGACTAACTTCAGCCGACTGGATGACATGGACAGCCGGCTGAAAAAACACGAGTCCGGCGACGGAGTGCCAGAGCTGATGAAGCTAGTGGAGCACTATCGGTTACAGGCGGTTGATTTGACCAACCGGCTGGAAAAATCGCAGGCTTTTGGCGAAAGAATCCTGAAGGGGGTTGCGGCCGCCGGGAGTCCCGGTGCAGCACAGGATCAGCTTAATCAGATGGGCAGACTCGAAGGCAGCCTGGGGGATTTTCGCTCTTTCGCAGGTAGATTCAGCAGAAGTCTGGATGAGCTGGAGGCACGTATCAAAAGACACATCAGAAATCTCCCCCCTCCTCCGAAACCGGAAACAAAAGAGGAGCCGGACAGTGGCACGGATGAAAAGAAATAAGGTGGGGGTTTAGAAGGCATTCCTCAGCTTTCTACTCTGCGAGAGTTGCCTCCTTGTTTTTCCTGCAATATGCACTTTCTTATGCTCTCACGGCTCATGGGGATATTGGCCTTCATTTTTAGTTTTGTCCCCTTGCCTGTCCCGAGCGCAGTTTCAGTATCTATTTCTGGACAGAGAGGAATGTCTGTCAACAGATTTGGACATACGCCATTTTACAACAGTCGTCAAACCCCTGCGGCCAGACGGGCACTGATAAAGCGCTGGGCTCCGGTGAGATCGCGGTCGATACGGATGTCTTCGAACCCGAGCTCGCCCAGATAACGGCCGACGTCTGAAGCCTGCTGCTGTTCGGCACTCAGCTCGAAGAAGAGTCCACCCCCGTTGCGCAGGGCCATGGTGGCTTCCTCGGCAATGTTCCGCAGGATTGCCAGACCATCCGGCCCGCCATCGAGCGCAATGCGCGGCTCATGATCGCGCACGCTGGCGCTCAGATTATCCACCGTTGCGCTGGGTATATAGGGGGGGTTGGAGACGATGATATCGACCGTGGCCGGGTCGAGCAGGTCGCCCAGTTCGGCCGGTGCAAAGGTTATGCATTCGGAAACGCCGTTGAGTCGGGCGTTTTCCGCTGCCAGCTCAAGGGCTTCGGGAGAGATATCTGTGGCGAGGTAGCGCCCCTGTGGTCTTTCACGGGCCAGACTGATGGCGATACAGCCGCTGCCGGTACCGATGTCGGCAACAAAAGGACTGGAGTCCTGCCAGAGATCACGGGCATCGAGTACCAGTTGGACCAGTTGCTCGGTTTCAGGACGCGGGATGAGGGCGCGGCGATCCACGATCATCGGATGACCGCGGAACTCCCAACGGCCGACAACATACTGGACCGGCTCGCCATCGGCTACGCGCCTGATCCCGCGCCGCATGGCATCAACCAGTGGATCAGACAGGACTTCATCACGCATTTCGTAAAGTGCCAGGCGTCCGCAGCGCAACAAACGTGCGGCCAGCCATTCAGCCGCCAGCCGTGGCTCGGCCACTTTGCGGGCCGTCAAAAAAGCCGTCGAAGCTTCGATAATCCCGCCGAGGGTGCGCGGAGGTTCTTCAGCTTGCTTCATAAGCCGGTATGCCACGGATATTGACGATTTCGCCGAAGTAAACGTCGTGATAATCGTCCTGCGGGTAGCAGCGGCGGGCCCGCTCGTCGCGCAAGGCGTCGGGAGTCATGCGTTGGACAAAAAGCTTGCGACATTCGAGTACCAGTTCGGCCTCGGCAAAGACCGGTGCCGCGACCTGTTCGGCGGCAACAGGCGTGATCCCTGCGGCCTGGGCCTTGCCCCCCTGCCGGCCGGAGCGGGAGCCCATGACTTCGAGTGCGGCCCGGTAGGCACGTGGGAAAACGCTCAGGGTGAAACTGTCGAAGTTTTCCATGAACTCGTGAGTATATCGCTGCGGACGGACGACGACCTGGGCGAACGGCAGTCCCCACATGGTGCCCAGCGAGCCCCAGGATATTGTCATCGCATTCCAGCGGTCGATCGAAAAATCGCCAGCCGCCAACAGCAGCCACTGGCTGTTGAAGAGCTGGTGCGGCGCGACATTCAGTTTAGCTGGCGCTATCTGCTTGAGTTCTTGCATAGATTTCTCCATCAGAAGGGCATATCGTCGCTGAGGTTGTCGGGATCCGAGTAGAACTCCCCGCCTCCGCCTTCGCCACTGCTGTCTGCGCCACCGGCATCGGCAGCCGGTCCCGGCGAACCGGCGCCACTACCATCGAGCTTCTGGATCCGCCAGGCGCTGGCACTCAGAAAATAGCGGCCATTGTATTCGCGGCTGCGCAGGTCAAAGGTGACCGTGACGCGATCGGCCTCCTGGATATCATCCAGCAGGCTGACCCTGTCCATGATGAACTCGAAGATAACATCCTGCGGATAGCGGTCGTCCTCGGACGTGACAACCACCTCACGCTTGGTGAATCCGCTGGGAGTAGAAAAGACATCCAGCAGTTTTTTGACTGTTCCGGTAAATTCGTATTGTGGCATGGTGTGAGCTTTCCGGCGGCTGAGCCGCCCCTTTTAGAGAATCATCCGTACTCCCGGTACGGCGCGCAAGGTCTGGTCAAGGGATTCCAGACGTTCGCGCGATTCGACTTCGACAGAAACACGCATGGACCGATGCCGGCCGGACGGCGTGGTGCGACCGTTGGACAAGGGTTCTACAACACGGTAATCCGCCAGTACCTCCTGTACGGATTTGGCAAAATCCTTCCCGGCATCTCCCACAATACTAAGGTGGCAGACTACCGGATAGCGGAGTTTTTGCGTCCCCAGGGGACAGTTACTGACAGGCTCGGACATACGTACTTGGTTTCGACTCGTATTTACAGGGCGTCTATTCTAAGAAGAGCGCCGCTTTAGCGCAACAGAAATTCTTTTCGCATTATTTTGCAATTGCCCTTTCGGCCAGATATCGCTAGAATATCCGCTTACAGATTGACCGTTGTCGATAATGATGACGACCCGAACACATTCAGAGTTGGAGCGATAGTATGGAGCCTTATACCAAAAGACGTCTGGTTTCGGAGTTGGCAGAGGAGTTTGGACTGACTCTTCAGACTACGAACGACCTGCTGAACAAATTGGCGGAAATTGCTTATCGTGAAGCCCCGCGCGGTGGCTTTTCCGTTCCCGGCATCTGTAAAGTCGATGTCGTGGCTCGCAATGAACGCCGGGCGCGCAATCCACAGACCGGCGAAGCCCTCCTCATCCCGGCGCACGATGCCGTCCGGGTTCGTCACCTGAAGCGCCTGCGCGACAGGGTTGCCCCGCCGCCCCGGAGCATTGTCGTGCCTCACGAGCCTTCCGCAGTTGCCGCACCAGAGCCCGCACCCGCTGTTGCTCCTCCCCCGGCAGCACCGCCTGCACCCGAAGCCGCCTTCGCGCCGCCACCCGCAGCAGCACCAACCGCGCCACCTGCAGCACCACCAGCAGCTCCGGCTCCGGCCGAACCGGAAACCCTGATTTCCTTCCGCTGCAAAAACCCCGAGTGCCGTCAGGAAATCGAAGCTCCCGAAGATATGGCCGGCTCCAACGCCGAATGCCCGGCCTGCGGAACCCCCTTCGAGGTGCCCTATTTCTCCGAGCCCGGCACTCTGCACGGCCCCGAACTGCCGCCGGCCGCCGAGGTGCCCGTGCCCGAAACCATGAGCCGTACGATCCGCATCGAACTGCCGGACGACGACCCGTTCGATGATTGAACATCCGCGGTGCCAAAACCGGCAAGCCGGAGGACAGAGCCATCATGATACCAGACCTGCAGGCAAGCCTGCTATGCGATGATGTCCGTCAGGAAAGAAACGGCAAGTTTATCCTGATCGGCATCTTCGATGGACTGGCAGTGCAGAAGTTGCCGACACGCTTCCATCGGATCTGTGTCGTCAACCGCTGGTGCTGCGGCCAGGGCAACTTCAAACAGAAGACACGCATCATCGGGCCGGACGGCAATGTCGCCATCGCCGAAGGCAAGGAAATCGATGTCAAACTCGCCAACCCCCACCAGACGGCAACGAGCATCGAGGTCTTCATGAATACGCCGTTCGAAAAAGACGGCGTTTACTGGATCGAAGTCCTGCTCGATGATCAACTGCGCCTGCGCTATCCCCTGGTGATGCGGCTGGTGGAGCCTTCGTCCCAGCCACCACCAGTCGGATGAGGGAGGACAGTCTCCCTGCCATGAGCTCCACTCCTGCCACAGGCATGTCGCACGCGGCCGGCCCGGAAAGCAAACCCGCCGGCCGCCGCTGGCACCGGGCTCTTATTCTGCTGCCACTGCTGCTCCTTCTGGCCCTGATAGCCCGCGAAACCTCCACCCTCCGCAACTATCGCCATGGCCCCCTCACAGGCAGCAGCAGCGGCTACAGTGCCGACGTGCCGCCCATGCTGCGCTTCGCGACCGTCGCCCTGGGCGGCTTCCGGGGCATGATCGCCGACATCCTCTGGCTGCGCGTGGCCTCCCTCCAGGAAGAGGGGCGCTTTGTGGAACTGGTGCAACTCTCCGAGTGGATCACCGCCCTCGAGCCGGACAATGGCGAAGTCTGGGTCTATCACGCCTGGAACCTGGCCTACAATGTCAGTGTCATGATGAGC
>CAZMGQ010000158.1:0-5658 GCA_964565855.1 uncultured Lentisphaerales bacterium
CTGCTGGGGGGTGCCCTGGTGCGCAATAATGTGCTGATCAAGCTGGGTGGCGAGGAGGGCGACTCGATGCTCAACGGCCTCTATCTGCCCCACGGCACGCAGCATACCGACTTCAATATGCGTGTGCAGCATGCGTCGCCCAACTGCACCAGCCATCAGCATTGCAAGGGTATTTTGACGGAAAACGGCTCGGCGGTTTTCACCGGCCGGATTGTGGTTGATCAGGATGCGCAGAAGACTTCGGCCATCCAGACCAACCGGGCACTGCTGCTTTCCGACGATGCCAGCATCAACAGTCAGCCGCAGCTCGAGATCTATGCCGATGACGTCCGCTGTACCCACGGCATGACGGCGGGTGAACTCGATGCCGATGCCCTGTTCTACCTACGTAGCCGTGGCATACCGGACGGACAGGCACGGGCACTGATGATCTATGCCTTTGCCCGCGAAACAGTGGAACTGATGAACGATCCGGCGCTGCGTGCCATGGCCGAAAAACTGCTGCTGGAACGTCTGCCCCATGGGCAGGCTCTGGCGCAGGTTGTCTGAGAAAAGTAAGGTCTCTCAATTGTAAGGAGTGGAAAAGTGACTGTCGCCAAGACCAGTGTTATCGATGTCGCCGCGATCCGGCGCGATTTCCCCATACTGTCGCGTAAAGTTCGGGGAAAGCCACTGGTATATCTGGACAATGCCTCGACAACGCACAAACCCGCAGCTGTGATCGCGGCGCTGGACAGCTTCTACCAGCAGGGCAACGCCAATATCCACCGTGGCGCCCACACGCTTGATCAGGATGCCACACGACTTTACGAAGCGGCCCGTTGCAGGGTGGCGGAGTTCATCGGTGCGGCCGATGTGCGTGAGATCGTCTTTACGCGGGGCACGACCGAGTCGATCAATCTGCTGGCACAGACCTTCGGTCGCCTGCACCTGCGGGAGGGCGACGAGATTCTGCTCTCGCAGATGGAGCACCACTCCAACATCGTCCCCTGGCAGTTGGTCGCCCGGGAGACAGGGGCTGTCATTCGCGTCATTCCCCTGACTGCCAACGGCGACCTCGATATGGCGGCTTACCGAAAACTGCTTTCGCAGCAGACGAAGCTGGTGGCCGTCTGTCACGCTTCCAATGCCCTCGGTACAGCCAATCCGGTGGCGGAGATCGTTGAGGCCGCCCATGCCGTGGGAGCCAGGGTGCTGATCGACGGCGCCCAGTGGGTCGGGCACCGGCCGGTCGATGTGCAGGAGTTGGACGTCGATTTTTACGCCTTCTCGGGACACAAGCTGTTCGGTCCGACCGGTATCGGCGTACTCTACGGCAAACGGACACTGCTGGAAGATCTCCCCCCCTGGCAGGGCGGCGGAGACATGATTGAAACCGTCAGCTTTGCCGGAACAACTTATGCTGAAGTGCCGGCGAGGTTTGAAGCCGGCACACCACATATCGCCGGAGCGATCGGGCTGGCGGCGGCTATTGATTATCTGCAGGGGCTTGACTGGGAGGCCATCGCAGCACACGAAAGTAACCTGCTGCAACGTGCGGCGGCGGGTTTGCAGCAGATTCCCGAAGTGAAGCTGACCGCTCAGCCGACCGAACAAGTCGGCGTACTATCCTTTACCGTACCCGATCTGCCGCTGGGGTCACTCGATATCGGCGTGCAGCTCGATTTGCAGGGCATCGCGGTACGGACGGGGCATCACTGTTGTCAGCCGCTGATGGACTACCTGAGCCTGACTTCGACAGTGCGGATTTCGGTGGCTCTTTACAATACCGTGGCAGAAATCGATGCGCTGGTGGCAGCGGTCGAGCGCATTGCGACCGCCGCCCGGAAAATGGCACAGAAGCAGACCACTGCCGCATCACCGGTGGCGGAGGCTGATCTGGTCTATCCCGCAGCCACCGCTCCGAGTCTTGCACGGGCTGCTGCGCGGATTGAGACGCTGTTTGAATTTCTGCCCGACTGGGAGGCACGCTACCAGCAGATCATCGAGTTCGGCCAGAAGCTGCCGACCATGCCGGTCAGTCTCAAAACCGACGAAAACTATGTGCAGGGGTGCCAGAGCACAGTTCATCTGGCCGTGCGCCTGCAACCCGGCTCGACAGACCGGATCGAGTTTCTGGCCGATTCGGATGCCGATATTGTGCGGGGGCTGGCGGCGATCCTGCAGCGGGTTTATTCCGGCCAGACGGCGGCTGAGATAGCCGCATTTGATGCCGATGCCTTTCTGGCGCGACTGGGACTCGACCGTAACTTGAGCCTGACACGTCGCAACGGACTCGCCGCCATGATCGGCCGTCTGCGTGCTGCCGCAAGTGCCGTTGCCGGACCGGCTTCAGCCTGAAGAGGAGTTGTACCATGCGAAGAATTTTACGCAAACGCCGTAAGCGGGAAAAGTCCGCCTCGACCATCGTGCCGATTTCGACCCGCCTCAAGGATGACACCGTAACGGTGGAAGACCGGATGGAGCTGGCCGTGCGGCAGGTGTATGACCCCGAGCTGCCGGTCAACATCTATGATCTCGGCCTGATCTACAAGCTTGAGTTTGAGGCGGAGACCGGTCTGGCCAAAGTGCTGATGACCCTGACGGCGCCCAACTGCCCTTCGGCCGATCTGATCCTGGAGATGGTACGGTCGATTATCCGCATGATCCCCGAGGTGAAGGATGTCGAGGTGGAGATCACGTGGGAGCCGCCCTGGGAGCCGGAGATGATCAGCGATGCAGCCAAGCTTCAGATGGGGCTGATCTAGCCGAGGCACGGTATGGCAGCGTGCTGCTGCTGTATGTGCTGGTGTTAGCCTGTGTGTGTAGTGTGTTGTGTGCTCCGTCACCCCGGAGGCCACTCCGGGGCGCGGCCTGAGGGCCTGAGCCCCGGAGAGCTGATGGCAAGTCCTGGGTGACTCCATGACACCCGATGCCTGGTGTTATGAGCGTTGTCTGATAGTGTGCTGCCTGACTGGGAACGCAGGGCTCCGAACCTGCTCGAAAAATGAAAAAACCGCCAAGTCGCCAAGGACGCCAAGGCTGGAGGCAGACCTTGCCGCTATGGGGGAGAGAAACCGCGGAAAGCGCGGAAAGGAAGGATAGCCCTTGCCCGGGAGCTCGGGGGGAAATCGATTTATTCGACTGATTCGATTCATTCGATCCCGATGCCGAGCCCGATTTGCTTTTCTTACTCCCTTACTCCCTCCCCTTGGCGTTCTTGGCGGCTTGGCGGTTTTTTATCCTGCGGTTCCGGGTTGTTCCCGGAACTACGGCCGGGGGATATCGTATTTGCGGATCAGGCGTTGGAGGTAGGCTCGTTCGATGCCAGCTTCGCGGGCTGATTGCGAGACGTTGTTGTCGTTACGTTCGAGCAGCTCGGTGATGTAACCTTTTTCAAATTCAGTGATCAGGTCGCTTTTGGCTTCTTTGAAGGGCCGGTCGGAGGAGATATTGATTTCGGGCTCGGCCGGCTGGCGTCCGAGGCGCGAGAGGTGCCCGAGACTGAGGAACGACGAGAGGTTGACCGGACGATGGCCGCTGTAAAAGGCCAGCTCGATCAGGTTGCGCAGTTCACGGACGTTCCCTGGCCATTCGTGGCGTTTCAAAACGTCCATTGCTGCATCGAAATCGGCAATCTCGTCGATGGCTTCCTCGCCATGCAGGTCGGCGATGAACTGGCGTGCCAGGAGTGGCACGTCGTCGCGCCGGCGTCGTAGCGGCGGCAGCTCGATCGGCACAACCGAGAGCCGGTAGAACAGGTCTTCACGGAAGCGGCCTTCGTTGACCTCGACATCCATGCGGCGGTTGGTGGCGCAGATGATACGGACATCGATTTTCTTGACGGTATTGGTGCCCACGCGCCGGATTTCGCGCTTCTCCAGCACCCGCAGCAGCTTGGGCTGCAACTCAGGGCTGAGGTCGCCGACCTCGTCCAGAAAAACCGTTCCGCCTTCGGCATGTTCGAAAGCCCCGGCACGGTCGGCAGCCGCTCCGGTAAAAGCTCCCTTGGTGTGGCCGAAAAGCTCGCTCTCGATCAGGTCTTTGGCCAGTGCGGCACAGTCGATGACCATAAAGGGTTTGTTTTTGCGGTGACTGTGCTTGTGGATTTCCTCGGCGAGGATTTCTTTGCCCGTGCCGGTTTCGCCGGTAATCATGACCGTAGCTTCGGTCGGGGCATAGGTTTCGGCGAGGTGGAAGATGCGCCGCATGGCGATGCTGCGGCCCAACATTCCGCCGAAGTTCTCGTTGCGACTGAGGGGCAGTTCGCGGGCTTCCTGCAGGGGACAGAAAATGAGCCGGGTCTGTCCCAGTTGCAGCTCGGTGCCGGGATTGAGATAGGCCTGGTTGACCCGCACACCCTGGACAAAAGTGCCGTTGGTACTGCCGAGATCTTCGATCGAGTAGCCTTCTTCATCGACCTTGATTTCGCAGTGCCGTTTGGAGATGGCTTTGTCTTCGAGACGCAGGTCGTTGTTGATTCCGGCCCCGATAGTATAGACATCCTGATTGATCAGGAATTCGCGTCCCTGCAGGGGGCCGCTGATCACCAGCAGCTTGGTTTTACGGACGCGGATTGAGTCGCCGTCAGACGGCCCGACAACCAGTGTCTGGGCGCGGGCAGTGTTGGTGGTCGTATTCACAGTTCACTCTCCAGTGCCCACAGTATAATGCATGCGTTCTATAGTATGCAAGCCGCCAGAAGGCTGATGACAAGTCCCGGGTGACCCCATGACACCCGACTCCATGACAGCCGATGTCTGGTGTTATGAGGCGACGTGGAATGAACCGCCAAGGCCGCCAAGCTGGAGGGGACCTTGCCGCTATGGGAGAGAGAAAGCGCGGAAAGCGCGGATAAGGAAGGATAGCCCTTGCCTGGGGTTCGGGGAAAATCGATTTATTCGACTGATTCGATTCATTCGATCCCGATGCCGAGCCCGATTTGCTTTCCTTAACCCTCTCTTTCTCTCCTTGGCGGCTTGGCGGTTTGTTTCACAGCGGTTTTGCTGCTGCTTCTGTTCCGGCACGCCCGGCGGTCGCGCCCTACCTGAAATGCAGTTT
This sequence comes from uncultured Lentisphaerales bacterium, assembly GCA_964565855.1. Classification (GTDB taxonomy): domain Bacteria; phylum Verrucomicrobiota; class Kiritimatiellia; order RFP12; family JAZUKQ01; genus CAZMGQ01. The sequence continues at coordinate 5,041 of CAZMGQ010000158.1, forward strand.
CTCCTTGGCGGTTTTGCTTTTTCCTGCGGTGCGCCTTATCGGATATCCCGCACGTTGTTGCGCTTAGAGGGTGGGTCCGAAGGCCGGATCGGCGGGCATGGCGGCCAGCGTTTCTGCCAGCAGTTGCGAGGCTTGCTCGACATCGCTCAGCGAGAGGGTCTCGACCGGAGTATGCATGTAGCGCAGCGGAATGCTGACCAGTGAGACGGCGGCTCCACTGCGAGCCATACGGATGGCAAAAGCGTTGGTGCCGTTGGCGCGGGCGGTAGCCTGGGGCTGCAGCGGAATATCCGCTGCGGCTGCGGCGGCTTCGATACGTTCGTTGAAAGACCGGTCGTAGGCCGGACCATAGGCCAGCACCGGACCACCGCCGAGCTTGATCTGGCCGACACGCTTCTCATCCTTGCCGGGATCGTCGCTGGCGAAGGTCACATCAACCGCGATACCAGCCTGGGGAGCAACTTTGTAAGCGGCCACCTGGGCACCCAGCAGACCCATCTCCTCCTGTGTGCTGCTGATGGCGTGGACAGCCACGTTCAGCTTGCGGCCCTTGAGGCGGCGCAGGGCATCCATCACGACAAAAGCACCGACCCGGTCGTCCATTGCCCGGGCCGAGAC
>CAZMGQ010000159.1:0-5586 GCA_964565855.1 uncultured Lentisphaerales bacterium
GTTGCGCATCATCCTGCTCGATCAGGACTCCCAGACGGTAGCTGTCCCATCTGAGCTGGACCGGAATAAAGATCGTTGTGAACCTTCGCTGATCTTCGTGTGTCACCACTTTCTTTGCTGGTCTTTTCTCCGTGCCTTTGGACATGTCTATAGCGTAGCTGTTGCGATGCCCCTGCAACAGCAGCCTGATTTTACTCTCAGCCGCCTGTTTGTTGGTCTTCGCCAGCTCAATCCAGCCGCTGATTTCAGTTTTATCGAGCGGCGACAGGGTGTACACCTGAACTCTTTGAATCTCCACCCTGTTGTCCGCACTCTCCAGGCCAGCCGACGGGTAGCGCACGGGCACAGCGTCGTGCAGGTCGCGCAAAAGGGCAATCGCAATCCGGTTGGACAGAAACAGATAGACGAGCCAGCTTGCAGCCAGCAACCAGTAGCCAGCTCGCCGCAGAGTTTTGCGCTTGTTCATGGTGCTTCCCCCCTAACTGGCAAGTCCGGGCCAAAGAGTTCCGCGTAGACGAGCAGGCTGGTTTCGAGTCCCGACAGGCCCTCAATATCCAACTCTGCTCCTCCGAGATAGACCGCATTCAAGATCGAAGTTACCTGTTCCGCCGGAAGCTTGTGCTTTGTCCGTCCGGCAACAAACTCATGATCGCGTGCACTGTGGTCTGATTGCAGAATAATCACCGCCGCCGGATCGCGCTGCAGGATTGTCTTCAGCGTTTCTGTGATACGGCGTGTGGTATAGACAAATTGGCCGAGATAATAACGTTCGTCCTGCCAATTGTCATGATGTTCGGGTGGCACGGGTTTTCCATCAGCATCAAACAGAAACGGCTGATGCGGACAGCGCATATGCGCAAAGACAAAGACTGGTTCTCTCGTGTCAGCAAAACTGCCCAGAAAATCGAACGATGCACTGATAAACCCGGCACTTGAGCTGGCATACGACAGCAGGGGATGCAGAATCGAGCTTTTGATTATCAGCGAGAGCAACGTCTGTCCATGGCCATCGGTCAAATTAGAAAGTACACCATATCTGTAGGTGATATCACCCTCCAGCAAGCCCGGCCAGACAGTACTTAGAACCACCGTCTGATATCCCAGTCCTTTGAAAAACTTCAGCAATGTTCCATTCTTGTAACTGCTGACTCTCTGCTCTGTCGGCGTACTTCCCGAAACTGCCGCACGCATTTCCATGATGTTTGTCACCTCAATGTTTGTTGCAGTGGTAGCATTGCGGCTGGTTAAAGAAACATTGAACCCCTGCTGGCGCAGGAATTCCAGGAAGGGCGTATTGTCAAAGTTGTAGCGTTCACGGATGGAGTCAAAATTGGAGTATTCATCCAAAATGATATAGTAAAAATTGGGTCGGACGGTTGTCTGGACAAACTGACCGTCATCGGATGCGGTTGATACGGATACGTCTGACAGATTGGCCCATAACTGCTTGGAGAATACAGGCACAGCCTGGACGAGATTCAACAACAGCAGAACGCCGAATACAATTGCGACATTGCGCGAGATTTGGCTGATTCGCAAACGCCATGTATCGGAAAGCTGTCGCGAAGTCCAGGCCAGAATCAAAACTGCCAAAGCCAAAGTCGGAGCCAGATGCCAGTAACGGATAGCAGCCCATTGTTGCCGGATCAGACTTTCCAGCGGACGGTAGTAAGTCCCGAGAAGTAGCGAAATCTGCGCCAGCAACACCGCTGCACCACTGTGCTGGCAAAGCAAGCGAAGAAATAACAGCAAACCCAGCCCGAGCATAGCCATTATGATGAGAGGAAGCCTGATTTGGGCAATGCTCAATTCGGCGACATTATGGGTAAACAGAAATATCACCGGATAGACAGCAACAGCAAGCACCGTCAGGCAGGGCCTGATGGCAGTTGCCAGCCATCTTGGCAGTCGGAAGCGATATTTTGTTGATTGTTGCGACATGTCTGATTCCTGCAGCCAGATAGTACACCAAATGCAGCTCCATTCTAACGTCGCCCCGGCAACTGTGTCAATTTTGTGGGACTGCCTGTTGTGATTCGTTGACCTTTCCAGTGTCTTGTGTCAGGATGGTGACTCCCACAGGGGACTGAAAGGAAGGTTCACTTACAATGCGTATTGGTGTCAGTTCATACAGTTATGGTCGCTTGGTTCGCAGTGGCGAACTCCTCGAAACAGACTTGCCGGCCAAGGCCAGGGAAATGGGTTTCGACGTCATCGAGTTCTCAGCTTTCAATAAGCCGGAAGGTGTGACGATCGAAGATCATGCCGACAATCTGCGCGCCGCCGCCGACAAAGCCGAAATCGAGATCGTCAACTACACTATCTGGGCCGATTTCCTGACCGGATCCGGCGGCGATCTGGCCGCTGAAATCGAACGGGTTAAAGGCGAAGTCGATATCGCCCGCCGCCTGGGTGTACCCGGCATGAGACATGATGCCACAGGCGGTTTCGCAGCCGATTACAAAGGAATACGCAGCTTCGATGCTGCTCTGCCGCGCCTCGCCGAAGGCTGTCGTGCCGTCAGCGAATATGCCGCTCAGTTCGGTATCAAGACCATGATCGAAAACCACGGTCTCTTCTGCCAGGATAGCATCCGCGTGGAAAAACTGGTCACCGAGGTCAACCACACCAACTTCGGCGTGCTGATTGATATGGGCAACTTTATCTGTGCCGATGACGATCCGGCCATCGCTGTCGGACGCCTGATGCCCTACGCATTCCACTGCCATGCCAAGGATTTTCACCTCAAATCCGGCGAAGGCCCCCATCCCGGCGAAGGCTGGAATCTTTCACGCGCCGGTGGCTTCTGGCGAGGTGCCATCATTGGCCATGGGAATGTCCCGATTCTGCAATGTCTGCGTGCCATGCGCCGGGCTGGCTACGACGGCGTTCTCTCAATCGAGTTCGAAGGCATGGAAGATCCGCTGCGCGGAATCGCCATCGGACATGATAATCTGCGTCGTTACCTTGCAATGATCGACTGATGCAATGTAGTGCGCGAGTTCAGCAGGAGGGTGGCTGGTGTTCGGCCGTAAACGAAGCGACCAGGATGCATTTGCGAAGATCGTAGATGCCTATCAGGGTATGCTGCTGCGCTATGCCACCCGTATGCTGAATTCTCATGCGGCCGCCGAAGATGTTGTACAAAATGTCTTTCTGAAGTGTGCCCGCCACTGGAAAGAGCCGATGAAGGTTTCGGCCAACCTCCAGGCCTGGCTCTACCGCGTAACCCACAACGAAGCGCTCGACTACATCCGGCGCGAACAGCGACGCTGGCATCACCACCGGCAACATGCCGAAGAAGTGCCCGACAGTGTGCCGCCCAACACCCCCGGCAGCGATGCGCCGAGCGAGGCCGCCGCTACAGCCGCCGAAGCCCTCTCCATACTTTCCGACCGCGAACGGCACCTGGTCACGCTGAAGGTCTATGAGGAGAAGAGCTACAGGGAAATTGCCGATATTACAGGCCTCAGTATCGGCAATGTGGGCTTTATACTGCATGGTGCAATGAAAAAGCTGGCGCGCCACCTGAAGGCCGCGCAGGAGGATGGTGCAAATGACAACCGATGACCGCGTGAATTTTGAAGATGCGTGGGACGGTAGCGAAACGCCTGCAACCATCAGTTGTGAGCAGATTCAGTCCGTGCTCCTGGCCTGGATGGCACGTGAACTGGGTGCCAACACCTCCGCCCTGGTGCGCGAACACCTGCGCCACTGCGCCACCTGTCAGGCCGAAATGCAGGAGGTTGCCGCAACGCTCGAATTGCTGCGCGATGGCGACCCGGCCTATAACGCCCCGCCGACACTGGCCGAGTATCGCCGCCAACGCATCATCTGGGCCTGGGCACACCCCTTCCTCGACTGGTGCGTACTCTGGCATCGCTGGATTTCGCTGATCGCAGCTATCCTGGCCCTGCTGCTGGCGTTTCACCTGCTGCGCGGCTGGAGCGTCTTCGCACCTCCACCGCCCGATGGAATCCCCGTGACAATCGGTACTGACAACCACGAATAAAGGAGAACCGGACAAAATGCGACAGACGGGATTTCTCGACCGGCTGGTAGCCAGACTGGAACGACTCGATACCGACAGCCTACATACCCAGTTTCTGAACCTCGCACGCGAGCGCGGACTGTTGGAAACAATCTTCCAGTCCATCCAGGAAGGGGTGCTGGTGGTCAGTGGCGATGGCATACTGCAATATGCCAATTTTGCCGCCGAAACGCTCCTCGGTTTCGATGCCAGCCGCCTGCGCGGCCGCTCAATTGCCCGCTTTCTGCCCGAAATCGACTGGGACCGGCTGGCCCGGCTGGACGAGGAGGAGTGGGCCAGGATTGCCGCCAGCGAAATCGAAGTCTCCTATCCCAAACACCGGATCCTGAGCTTCTATGCCGCCCCCCTGCCCGACCGCAGCAGCGACGATACCGACGACGGAGTCGTCGTGATGCTGCGCGATGTGACGCGTGCCCGCGAACAGGAAGCTTCGCTCCTTGAGTCGGAGCGCTGGGATGCCATCCGCTACCTGGCCGCCAGTGTCGCCCACGAAATCGGCAATCCCCTCAACACCCTCGGCATCCACCTCCAACTGCTCGAACGGGAACTACAGCAGTTGCCGGGCGACAAACAGGCGGATTTGCACGATCTTGTCACTATAGCACGCGACGAAGTGCGGCGCCTCGACCTGATTATCTCACAGTTCCTCGGGGCCCTGAGACCCCAGTCCCCGACCCTGGCCAAGGAGGACCTTGCGGCCGTGCTTTCAGAGACGCTGCTCATCATGCGAACCGAGATCGAAAATCGCCACATCGAGGTTGCCCTGACACACCCGGGCGAACTCCCCGCCGTTCTGATCGATCGCAACCAGATGAAGCAGGTTTTCTTCAACATCATCAAAAACGCACTCCAGGCCATGCCCGACGGCGGTCGCCTGACAGTCAAGTTTGAGGCTGACGAACGCAACCTGAGTGTGGCGCTCCGTGATACCGGCACCGGCATTCCGGAAGAAGCCTTCCGCCGCATCTTCGAGGCTTTCCGCACAACCAAGTCCGAAGGCCACGGGCTGGGCCTGATGATTGTCCAGCGCATCGTTCAGGAACATGGCGGCCAGATCGAAGTCGCCAGCCGTCCCGGTGCCGGCACGGTTTTCCGCATCATCCTGCCGCTGGCCGACCGGCGCATCCGCCTGCTCTCCGAACGGGCGGCCCATCGTCAGACAGTTCCGCGCAGCGAGCCGATAGAAGCAAATTCAATCTTTGAGGAGCCCGAACATGCCCCAGCCTGACCGTTACACCATCCTGGTGGTCGATGACGAAAAAAACACCCGCGAAGGCTTGCGCCGCGCCCTGCGCAACCAGTACCACGTCATCCTGGCCGAAAGCGCCAAAGCCGCTCTCGATGTCCTCGCCAACCATGCGGTCGATATCATGCTGACCGATGTCCGTATGCCCGGCATGGATGGCCTGGCATTGCTGAAACAGGTCACCGCCCAGTATCCGGGCGTCATCCCGATTCTCCTGACTGCCTACGGCACAGTCGAGACAGCAGTCGAAGCCATGAAGCAGGGAGCCGCCGATTTTCTGACCAAACCT
>CAZMGQ010000160.1:0-5558 GCA_964565855.1 uncultured Lentisphaerales bacterium
GGCGAAGTCGGTTCGATCGGGCCTCGCGACTGGACAGCTTACGGCACCGACCCCCTCTCACCCGATACCGATAGTGACGGCATTCCGGATGGCTGGGAACTCTATGTCGGCCTCAATCCCGTCAATCCCCGCGATGCCGCCCCCGATACCGATGAAGACGGCCTGAGTGCTGTCCAGGAGTTCAGTTGCCGTGGCTCTGAGATTTTTTACAACACCGCCCGCATGGCACAGATCCAGACCGCAATCGAGCAGTTGGCCGAAGCCAGCGGCCGCACCCGGGCTCTTGTTAGCCTGGCAGACAGTCACTTCGCCATGCGCCAGCCGGACTGGCTCAACAAGTTCTGGCCGACCGATCCCAACAACCCCGATACCGACCGCGACCAGGTGCCCGATGGCCGGGAATACAATTACTTCCGCTACAACGTGGATGGCGTCACCGGTACTTTCAACGGCCGCTGTTACGCCGGTGGCGGACTCAACCCGACCAGCGCCGATACCGACAACGACTTCCTGCCCGATTACTGGGAAGTCTACTATAGAGGTTCGACACCCGCCGCTGACGGCACCCGCGATGGTATGGACGGCACCTGGCGCGACGATCAGGAGGATTACGATGCCGATGGACTGACCAACTATCAGGAATACCTGGCCGGTGCCGTTTTCTTCTATCACTACGACAAGTGGGTTCCCGGGCTCGGCTACGAAGGCTACGACCCGCTGCAGTTCTTCCTGCCGGCTCGCGAATTCGGTCCCGGCAACTACGGCGAAGCACCCTATGAGTGGGACTGGGCCTTCTGGTTCCGTCCGCCGCCGGAGTCGATCCGCTTCTTCTACCAGCTCGCCGAAGGCCGCCCGCTTAACCCCATCATTCCCGATGATCCCAGAGACCCCCAGTTTGCCGGAACCGACCCGCGCGAATGGGACTCCGACGATGACGGCATGGATGACTACTACGAACTCTTCCACTGCCTCAATCCGCTGCTTTCTCTCAACTTCAACTATGTCGGCAAATTCCCGCCGCCACCGATGTTGCAGGATATTCGTATCGAGCCCTGGACGGTAGGTATGGAAATAGCCGATCCCGATCAGGACGGCATTCCCAACTGGGAGGAGGGGCTCTATCCGAACCATGCCGACCCGCAGCCGCATCATACGGATCCGACCCCCTACTGGCTGACCGACATGTCCTACTCCGAGAGTTTTGTCAACCTCTACTACCAGTTCAGGGGAATCGCCAATAACATGTTCTTCTACTGGGGTGATTATTTGAACCCTCCGGCTTACATGTTCTCCTTCGAAATGAATGAGGGTTACGACACGGACAACGACAACATCCCCGACAAGCATGAACTGATCGGTATCGACCAACCCGGTGTCACCGACCCGCTTGATTTCAACGATCCCGGCCGCCGCACGGCACTCTATCTTGATGGCAACGCCGCTGCCCGGACGCGGATGGGCTTCTTCCATGGCAACGATGCCCTCCGCACCTGGACTGTTGAACTCTGGATCCGCCCTGAAGAAATCGGCAATGGCCAGCGCCAGATCATCATCGAGCGGCCGGTCGCTTACCAGTCCGGCGATCCGCTGCCCACCCCCGAAATCGCCCGACGCAACTTCCGCCTCGGTATCGACGAGGATGGCTACCTGTTTGTCGAATACGACAACGATGGCAAGGAACTGCTGACACGTCGTGCCAGAGCGGCTCAGACCCTGCTCGAAAACGAGGTCTGGTACCATGTCGCGGGACGCTACGACGGACAATACCTCCAGCTTTACATTAACGGTGACCTGCACGCCGCTATTCCGTCCCAGACCATCCCGGCGACGGGTGAGATCTACTCGCAACCCGGAGTAAGCCTGATCAGACTTGCACCGATCGTGGTCGGTGCCGCCGATGCCGCACCTTCAGCCACGGTCTCCGGCTCGCCGATCTACTGGAACGGCGGAATTTTTGCCCCGCCGCAACAGCCCAACCTGCACAGCTTCTTCAAGGGGCATGTCAGCGAAATCCGCATCTGGGACCGCGTCCGCACACCGGCGCAGATCAACGACTGGATGTACAAGCATGTACGCCAGTCCGATCTCGATGAAAACGAAGCCCAGGTGGCTGATAATCCCACCCAGGCATTGCTGCTCTACAGCTACAACTTCGGCAATCTGCCCGATCCGGCCTTCGACCCGCTGGTGCCCGCCGGGTTTGATGCCCTCAACGGCCGCCCCAACGACGGCTCCTATCCCGGCATCCCCTGGTGGATGCAGGCGGTGGACCGCAGCACCGTTTACGACGATTACCGCTTCGTCCACTGGATCGAAAACCTCGTCGCCCACAAGCCGCTTGATGACCCCATGGATTCCGTCTATTGGAGCCTGACTTCGACTGGTGGCGTGGCTGCCGACAACCGTTTCCCCAATACCCGCAACCCCTACGGTCACGGTTATCTCTTCAGCGATTCCGGTGCCACCGAGTGGAACCCCGAGACCGGCGGACCGCCGCTGGTCGAAGAGTTTGATCCGGCGCAGGATCGCATGTACAACAACCTGCTGCCGCTGCGCAACGCCGTGGCCGATTGCAGCGTTGATCTCTGGGATGGTCAGGGCCCCGGCGTCCATGAGTTTGTCGACTCCAATGGCGACGGCATTCCGGACTGGTGGTACCGCCTCTACGGCTACGACCCGCACGGTCCCTCCATCGCCGATGAGGACCCCGACGGCGACGGCCTCTCCAACTGGGCCGAGTACATGGCCGGCACCAACCCCTTCTCGATGGACAGCCTGGGCGATGGCATCATCGACTACGACCGCCGCTCCAGCGACCCCAACGACGACCAGCGTACTTTCGGTGAACGCTTCACCGATGGCGACTACGTCGAAGACGATTGGGAGTCCCTCTGGGACCAGTCGGCCATCTCGCCGTACCGTTATGACCAGCATCTTGATCCGGACGGTGACGGTTGGTCCAACTGGTCGGAACGTCGTCACGACCCGCCGACCCGGCCCGACCGTGTCGTGGGCGAGCCGCTGTTCGGCGATCGGCCCCTGGCGGAATATCCGGTGCCGCTGGTGCAGGCCACCGTCAGCTACTACGGGCTGCGTGACCTCACTGTACCCAATCCGACCCTCGTCGTTCATTCCTACACCGACCCGGCCATGAACGGTCGCCCCGACGCAATCTGGAGCATCCCGCTCGGCCAGCCGACGGCTGTCAACTACCAGTTGCTCGGCAGCTACGATGGCGACGGAGTCTTCAGCGGAATAGTCGCTCCGGGCTCGGTACTGCCCAATACGCTGCAACTGGGCTACAGCGTACCGCGCGGTTCGGTCGTTCTGCTGCTGGCTTTCGATGACGGTTCCGGCAATATTGTCAATATCGACGGTGCCAGAATCGGCACAATCGACTATGTCAGCGGCCGCTTCAGCATTCGTAGCATCACCCAGCCGCAGCGGGGTGACTACATGTATGCCAGCTTCGGCTATCGCTTCGAGATGGTTTCGGAATGGAACCGCGAGATCCACCTGCGCGAAGCTGATGTTGACCAGGGCCACCTGCGTGAGGGTGTCAACTACTTCTACGCCTTCCTCGACCTCGATGGCAGCACCGATGCCGGTGGACGCCTCACCTGGACCCCGGGTGAACCCGCCGCTGTGGCCGATTGTCTCGTGCCCGGTGCGGATGTCGGCTGGGATACGCTCAAGGTCCGCTTCGGCCTCAGCGACACCGCATCCAGCGCAGCCCGCCTGAGCTGGGCCGACGAGATCGCCCCTGACGATGACACACCCCACACCATTACGATCAACCGTGCGGGTGGTGCCACCGTCTTCGCGAAGACCTTCTATGCGCCACGGACCTGGCTGCACGAAGGCGACCTTATTTCCGGCAAAACATCGAAGTTCGGTCTCGACTGGAACGTCGCCAGCACCAACGCCGTGTATGAGTGGAAGCTCGATGGGCATATTGTCGGTACCTTCACCAACATCTATGCCGGTACACTCGCAGCGCCGGTTCTGGACAGTCCGTCCGGTACCCAGATCAAGACCGCCCGCACGAAGTTCAGTTGGCGCATGGGCCGCGAGGCAACCGAGTTCGATATCGAAATCCGCCGTGGCTCCGTCTCCGGACCGGTCGTGTACAGCGGCCGCCACATTGCACCTTCGCGTCAGCGCCGAGCGCCGGGCCCCAACGGTGTCAACCTGTGTGTCTGGGACTTCCCCTTCCATGCCGGCGATGTCATGCCCAACGGCCAGGTGTTCTCCAACGGCACCTATGTCTGGCGCATCAAGGCCTACAGCCCGCGTGCCTCTACCGGAACCGCCTGGTCGTCCGAGAAGAACTTCCATCTCGACGTTCAGGCTACCCCCAACGAGTCTGGCGGCACAGGCTGGATCAATGTGCGCGTTGTCTATCCGGGTGCGGCAGCACTCGATCCTTCGGGCGCTAACAGAATCCGGGTTCAGGCCTTCAGCTCGCGCAGCTTCAACGACATACCTGCCGCCCAGGCGACTCTCTCGACCACGGGCACAGTTACGCTGGCCGGTCTCAGCACCAACCAGCTCTACTACCTGCAGGCTTACGTCGACCAGAACAATAACCGCAAACGCGATGACTGGGAGTCCTACGGGTATCTGCGCCGGGATGGTGATACATCCAAGCCCTTCGCCGAAAGAGCCGTTGCAGCCGGACGTACTGTCTCGCAGAACGTCCACGTGATTACCATCCGTAACTGCGATACCGACCAGGACCAGATTCCCGATGGCTACGAGTATCGTTTCCACGGTGCTGCCGGTGGCGACTGGCTCTCAATCATGGGCCCCGGACCCATCGCGGCGACCGGCTCCGGTTATTCCGACCTGGATGGGGATGGACTCAACGACTGGGCTGAGTACGTCTATGGACTCGATCCGACCAACCCCGATACCTACGGGGATGGCCTGGGAGACTACCAGCGTCAGGGCCTCGGCTTGCTCGGCTACAATCTGGCCGGTCTCAGCATTACCGATGCCCTGCAGGAGGACGGTGCTTTCCATCTGAGCTGGTCCTGGATGGCCCAGGAACCGTCCGGCAGACAGATGGTGGCCATGAGCGATGATGCGGAGCCTCCTCAGTTGGGCAAAACGGTTGAATATGTGGTACAGCACACTGAAAGCCTCAGTCAGCCCGACTGGCAGGAAGTTGGCCGTATCCCCAGCCGCTCAATTGCTGAAGGCATGTCATTGCCCATCCCGCAGAGCGATGCAACTCAGGGCTTCTATCGGGTCATAGTCCTGTTTGATGAATAATTCTCACCGCTGCTGCAACCAAATCGATGGTTGCAGCAGCAGCCCCGATGTGGTAAAAAGTACTGATTGTTGTTGTTGAAAGGACACACGCGCATGAAACGGCAAATGATGATATTAGCGCTGGGCGGAGCAATTCTGGTTGGCGGGTGCGATTGGACCTCGACCAGCGAGACGCAAGCCTGGAACGATTCTTACTCCTGGATTAACTTCAGCGGCGTTTATCGCGCTGCCGATGGTGTCAGTCCGATTGTTACCGGTGGCACCACATCCGGCTCGAGTGC